>DATHUM010000053.1:0-3597 GCA_035462225.1 Jiangellaceae bacterium
ACATCGGCGAGGCCTGCACGGCCGCGAACCGGTTCCTCGTGCACGAATCGGTGGCAGCGGAGTTCACGTCCCGCCTCGCCGAGCGAATGGGTTCGCTCGTGGTCGGCCGGGGAACCGACGACGGGGTCCAGGTCGGGCCGCTCATCACGGCCAAGGCGCGGTCGGGTGTCGAGGAACTCGTCGCTGACGCTGTCGACCGGGGTGGCAAGGTCCTGACCGGAGGCGCCGCCGTGGGCGGCACCGGCTGGTTCTACGCTCCGACTGTCATCGCCGACGTCCCGCGGGACGCTCGGATGACCCGCGAAGAGATCTTCGGTCCGGTGGCGCCGGTGACGACGTTCAGCGGCGACGACGAGGCGGTCACTCTCGCGAACAACACCGAATTCGGGTTGATCTCGTACGTGTACACCCGCGACCTGAACCGGGCGCTGAAGGTGAGTGAGGCCCTTGAGTTCGGCATGGTCGGGCTCAACGCCGGGGTAATCTCCAACCCGGCCGCACCGTTCGGCGGGATCAAAGCGTCCGGCTTCGGCCGCGAGGGCGGCCGCGAAGGCATCGAGGATTACCTCGAGATCATGTACGTGGGAATCGGTGGCGTGTAAATGGAAGATCAGCGGATTCACCTGCGAATTGCCGGGCTCATCGACGAAGAACACCGGTTGCGCGAGGCGGTGTCCCGGCACGAACTCGACAGCGTCGACGAGCAGCGAAGGCTCGCCGAGATCGAGGAGAACCTGGACCAGTGCTGGGACCTGCTGCGCCAGCGCCGGGCACGCCGGGATGTCGGGGAGGATCCTGACCTTGCCGAGCCGCGCCCGGTCGACGTGGTGGAGGACTACGAGCAGTAGCGCCGGTGCGTACCGCCGCGGGGCGTCGAGGAGCGGAAGCCGGTGGAGGTCACTTGCGATTAGGTGCGTGCGAGCTTGATCGGTTCCTGTCTTCGGTCTCGTGAGGGAGAGCTGTGCCGGTTCCTGAGCTCGAGCGTCCGCAGCGGTTGAAGCCGGGCGATCGGGTTGCGGTCGTCTCGCCGAGCGGTCCAGTGCGCAAGGACCGCTTGGACGCCGGATGCGCCGTGCTCCGGTCTTGGGGGTTGGACGTCGTGCTGGGTGCTCACGTGTTGGACGTGGAGGACCGCTTCGAATACCTGGCGGGTACGGACGCCGATCGAGCGTCTGACCTGCAGTGGGCGTGGCTTGATCCAGGTATCTCCGCGGTCTTTTGTGCTCGTGGCGGGTACGGCGCGCATCGAATGGTGGACCTGCTCGACTGGTCTGTCATGGCGCAGGTTCGGCCGAAGGTGCTCGCCGGTTTCAGCGACATCACTGCCCTGCACGAGGCCTTCGCAGTACGGCTTGGCGTCGCAACGCTGCATGCTCCCACGGTTGCCAGCCGGCAGCTAGAGAATGAGATTTCGGCGAGGTGCCTCCGGGGGACGCTGTTCGATCCCGAGAATTCGCGAGTGTTGACGTCTCCGAGCGCTTCGACGCTGGTGTCCGGTGTGGCATCCGGCGTGACGGTCGGCGGGTGCCTGGCGTTGCTCGCCGACAATCTGGGGACGCCGACGGCACGACTGGGCGTGGACGGTGGCATCCTGATCTTGGAAGACACCAGGGAGGACCGCTATCGGCTCGACCGGATGCTCACCCAGTTGTCGCGCGCCGGCTGGTTGGACGGTGTCGCCGGCATAGCACTGGGTTCGTGGTTCGAATGTGAGGCCCGTGTGCGAGATCTCATGCTCGACCGGTTGGGTGCTCTCGGCGTGCCGATCGTGTGGGAGCTGGGCTTCGGACACGGACCCAGCTCGCTTACCGTGCCCCTGGGTGTGGCCGCGACCCTGGACGCCGATGCTGCGACGCTGACCTTCGACGTGCCCGCCCTGGCGTAGTGGCTATTCGGCTTTCGAGCCGCTTGCGGACCAGGTCAGGGCAAATTGGTTCCCCGTCGCGGGCCATCTCGGCGTGGACTTGCCGGTCCCCGTACACGGAGTCGAACAATTCGAGCAACACGGCGATCTTCGCCTTCAACTCCTCCCGGCGGGCCACCGTGCGCTTTTCGGGCGGGATCGCCAGTCGTAGAACCAGAGCGGGACACCGACGCCGGGTGCGCATCCGCCCGAGTGTGGGAGCATCGACCCGCAACCGGCGTGCAGTGGGCACCCTAAGGAAGCTTGGTGCGGTTGTCCGGTCGCACCAAGGAGGCCTGGTGTCGCTATGGCGGCATCGTGGAAGCTTGGTGCGGTTGTCCGGTCGCACCGTGGAGGCTTGGTGTCGTCGTCCGGTCGCACTGTGGAAGCTTGGTGGACGCGAGCTGCAGCACCGAGGAGGCTCGGTGTTGTCGTCCGGCCGCATTGTGGAAGCTTGGTGCCCGCGATTACCGGCACTGTAGAGCTACGGTGCGTCATCGGCGAATGCGGGCGGGCTAGGGTCTGGTCATGGTGATCGACATGCGCACCGATCACGTGACCCGTCCTGTCGGGGCATGCTGGCGGCGATGGCTGCGGCGGAGACGGTGACGACGCCGAACCGCCGTTCTGAGGGTCGCCGCCGCTGCGGACAGCGCAACAATGCGGACCCTACGGTAGGGCGTCTCGTGCAATGCGGATTCTTGACCTGTCATGCGCGACAATGAGTTCATGACATCGCCGGTCCGAGACGTCGTGGTCCTTGGCTCGACCGGTTCCATCGGCGTCCAGGCCATCGACGTAATCCAGCGCAATCCGGACCTCTTTCGAGCCGTCGGCCTTGCCGCGGGCGGCTCCGACCCCGGCACCCTCGCCGCCCAGGCCCTGGACCTCGGGGTGGAGGCGGTCGCGATCGCGAAGGCGAGCGCGGCCGAGGATGTGCTGGTCGCGTTCTACGCGGAGGCCACACGCCGCGGATTCAACGCGGGCCAGTTCCCCGTCCCGAAGATCCTTGCCGGCCCAGACGCCGCGACGGAGCTCGCCGGCCACGAATGCGACGTCGTACTCAACGGCATCACCGGCTCGATCGGATTGCGTCCCACGCTAGCGGCACTCGATGCCGGCCGAACCCTCGCCCTGGCGAACAAGGAGTCGCTGATCGTCGGTGGGCCGCTGGTCACGGCCGCATCGAAGCCCGACCAGATCGTCCCCGTCGACAGCGAGCACAGCGCCCTGGCGCAGTGCCTTCGTGGTGGGCGGCGGGACGAGGTGCGCAAGCTGGTGATCACGGCGAGCGGCGGACCGTTCCGGGGACGGACCCGGGACGAGTTGGCCGACGTGACACCAGAACAAGCGCTGAACCACCCCACCTGGGACATGGGGCCGGTTATCACGATCAACTCCGCGACACTCGTCAACAAGGGGCTGGAGGTGATCGAGGCTCACCTGTTGTTCGGTGTCCCGTTCGACGACATCGAGGTCGTCGTGCACCCGCAGTCGATCGTCCACTCGATGGTCGAGTTCATCGACGGGTCGACACTCGCACAGGCCAGCCCGCCGAGCATGAAGATCCCCATCGCGCTGGCGCTCGGGTGGCCGGATCGCGTCCCCGATGCCGCACCGCCATGCGACTGGAGCACTGCGTCGACCTGGGAGTTCTACCCCCTCGACGACGAGGCGTTCCCCGCGGTCGCCCT
>DATHUM010000054.1:0-5029 GCA_035462225.1 Jiangellaceae bacterium
CGGGGGTGCAGGATGCGGCGAGTTACTTCTTCAGCCGGCCAGACGATACCTTCAGGGCTGCCTGGCAGTCGGTGAGCAGCGCGTATGCTGCGCTGTTCCAAGGCTCTCTGATCAACTTCCAGGAGTACTCGATCGGCCGGGCCCTCCGGCCGTTCGCCGAGACGCTCACCTATGCGACGCCGCTTATAGCTGCGGGCCTGGCGGTGGCGCTGCCGTTCCGGGCCGGGCTGTTCAACATCGGGGCCGAGGGCCAGATCATCCTCGGCGCGACCTTCGCCGGGTACGTCGGCTTCGCGATCGACCTTCCGATCGTGGTCCACGTGACTGCGGCGGTCGTCGCCGGTTTGGTCGGTGGGGCCATCTGGGCCGGCATCGCCGGCGTGCTCAAGGCCAAGACCGGGGCGCATGAGGTGATCGTGACGATCATGCTCAACAACATCGCCCGGTTCCTGATCGTCTATCTACTGGCAACGAGCGCCTTCCAGCGGCCCGGGCGGGCGGATCCGATCAGCCCGTTCGTCTACGAGTCCGCGGAGCTACCTCGGTTCTTCGAAGCCACCCGACTTCACGTGGGATTCCTCCTCGCCATCTTGGCCGCCGTATTCGTGTGGTGGCTGCTCGAGCGCAGCACGTTGGGTTTCCGATTGCGGGCCGTAGGCTACAACCCGAACGCAGCCACTACGGCCGGCATGTCGGTGACGGGGACGTACGTCGCCGTCTTCCTGATCGCCGGAGCACTTGCTGGGCTGGCCGGTGCGTCCCTGGCGCTTGGCACCGAGCGCCACCTCACCCCAGGCATCTCCGGGGGGCTGGGCTTCGACGCGATCACAGTCGCGTTGCTAGGCCGGTCCAACCCATGGGGCACGATCGCGGCCGGAATTCTGTTCGGCGCCCTGCGCGCTGGCGGCGTCACAATGCAGGCCAGAACTGGAACGCCGATCGACATCGTGCTCGTCGTACAAGCGCTGATCGTGCTGTTCATCGCGGCGCCGCCACTCGTGCGGGCCATCTTCCGGATCAAGGTGCGGGCGCCAGAACCCCTCACCACGGCTGCGAAGGGATGGTAGTGACGTGAGCGTAGACACCGCGACTACGCCGACGGCGCCCGAGGTCGACAAGACTCGCGTCCTGACCCGCAGCTGGAAGGCGCCCATCGTCTTCGCCGTATTCGGCGTCGTGGCGCTGATCGTGTTCGGGCTTACCGCGCCCGCGGGCGAGCACAGCACATTCCGGATCTCGACGTCCAGCGACTTCGTGCAGATCGAGCCGTTCGCGTTGCCATCGCGGCTGGTCGGCATTCTGCTCGGCGTGCTCTGCCTGGCCATCGCGGCGTACGCGTTCTGGCTCGTCCACCGAGCCCGCAAGGTCCCGCTGTGGCTGTCGATCACGTTCGGGCTTGCGTTCGTCTTCGCGTTCCTGACCTGGGCGGTTGCCGGAGCGACGATCTCGCTGACCAGCCTCCTGCAGGGAGCGGTGGCGTTGTCGGTGCCGCTGATCTTCGGGGCGTTGAGCGGGTTGCTCTGTGAGCGGGCCGGCGTGATCAACATTGCAATCGAGGGCCAACTGCTGGTCGGCGCGGTCCTGTCCGGAGTCGTTGCCTCACTTACCAGCAGCACCTGGGTGGGCCTGATCGCGGCTCCCATCGCCGGGCTGCTCGTCGCGTACGTGCTGGCAGTGTTCACCGTCAAGTACTTCGTCAACCAGATCATCGTCGGCGTGGTCCTCAACGTCCTCGTCATCGGCCTGACGAACTTCCTGTTCAGCCGGTTGCTCAGCCCCGACCCGGCGACCTGGAACTCGCCTGGCCGGTTCCTGCGGATGAAGATCCCCGTACTCGGCGACATCCCCGTCATCGGCCCGGTGCTGTTCGACCAGAACGTCATCGTGTACTTCCTTTACCTGATCGTGATCGTGGTCAACATCGCGCTGTTCCGGAGCCGCTGGGGGCTGCGGGTGCGCGCAGTCGGGGAGCACCCGGAGGCCGCGGACACCGCCGGCATCAACGTCAATTCGGTGCGGTTCCGGAATGTACTCATCGGCGGTGCGGTAGCCGGCTTCGGCGGGGCGTACTTCACGCTGGGGGTGTCCGGCCTGTTCAGCCGCGAGATGACCGCCGGCCAGGGCTTCATCGCGCTGGCCGCGATGATCCTCGGTCGCTGGACCCCGATCGGCGCGGTCTTCGCCGGCCTGCTGTTCGGCTTCGCCAATAATCTGCAGAGTGTGCTCGGCATCATCGGCACACCGATCCCTAGCGAGTTCATGCTGATGGCGCCGTACCTGGTGACGATTTTCGCCGTGGCCGGGTTTGTCGGCCGAGTCCGCCCGCCGGCTGCCGACGGGGAGCCGTACATCAAGTCATGACCGATCTCACGATCGACTGGGAGGCGCTGCGTGCTGCGGCGGCGGAAGTGTGCGAACGGGCTTACGCGCCGTACTCGTCCTTCCCCGTCGGTGCGGCGGCGCTGGTCGACGACGGCCGGGTCGTGGTCGGCTGCAACGTGGAGAACGCCGCCTACGGAGTCACGTTGTGCGCCGAGTGCGGCGTCGTGTCATCCCTTCACGCCGGAGGAGGTGGCCGGTTGACGGCATTCACCTGCGTCGGCGGCAGGGGGCAGCGGCTGATGCCATGCGGGCGATGCCGGCAACTGCTGTGGGAGAACGGCGGGGCCGACTTGCTCATCGACACGCCACAGGGGATCTTGCCGATGAGCGAGATCCTTTCCCAGGCGTTCGGACCGGAGGACCTGAAGGCATGAACCCGTCGCAGGAGAGCACGCCGGCGCAGCTGCCGGTGGGCGCGAAGATGGTCGCGTGGCTGCTGGTGGTCGGCGGTGCGCTGTTCGCGGTGGTCGGCACCATCGGAGTCTTCGAACCTGACCGCGTCGAGGCACTGATGGGCATGCTCATGCTCGCCTTCGGGGTTGCGTATCTAGTCGTGGGGCGCGGGATGCTGCGCGCCAGTCGGACGGCCTATCTGGTCGCAATCGGCTTGCTGGGCGCGTCGGTAGCCTTGGCGATCGTCCGGGCCGCCATCGAGGGAGACCGGTCGCTGATCAGCCAGGGATTCGTCCCTGCGGTCGCGGTGTGGGTGCTGCTCGGCTCCGAGCCGCGGACGTACTTCGCCCGCTCGGCAACCGGGCCGGACGCGCCAGCCGTCGGCTGAGCCCGTGCACGTCGAAGCCGCTCGTGAGCTCAAGGCCGAACTGCGCCGGGAGCTGGCCCCGCTGGCGGCCGACCGGATCGCGGCCGGCGAACACGCCATTGTCGCGCTCGGGCTCACTATCAGGGCCGGGGAGTACGGGGTCGCCGTGCGGCACTCCGGCCAGCCCGGATTCGCCGACATCGTCGTCGAGCGCGGCGTAGCACTCGCCGGATCGGAGTGTGACATTCGCGACGTCGGCGTGGTGACGGCATTGCAGTGGGCGCCGGATGACCTACGGGCCCGGGCCCGTCCATTGCGGCCGGGTCTGTCCGTTGCCCACATCGGAGTCACGGCAGGCACCATCGGCGGGTTCGTCGTCACCGGTGTGGACCAGCGGTTACGGCTGCTGTCGAACAATCACGTCCTGGCCGATTCGGACCGAGCAGAGGATGGCTCGGTGGTCGTGCAGCCTGGCCCAGCCGACGGCGGGGTAGCGCCGGACGATCGGATCGGCGTCCTGGAGCGAGTCGCCCCATTGTTGCGCGACCGGCCGAACGTGATCGACGCCGCGACGGCCGTGCTGGACGACGACGTGGAGGTCGACCTCGCATACCCGGCCGGTCCGCTGACCGGTATCGCCGAAGCCGACCTCGGCCAACAGGTCGAGAAGGCCGGCCGCACGACCGGGCTGACTCGCGGCCAGGTGACGGCGATCGAGTTAGACGGCCTCACCGTCCGGTATCCGGTCGGCCTGGTGCGGTTCGACGACCAGATCGAGGTCACCGGCGATGGGCCAGGGCCGTTCTCGGCCGGCGGCGACAGCGGGTCCGTCGTCTACGACGGGGACACGAATGCGGCCGTGGGTTTGCTCTTCGCCGGCAGCGAGCGGGGCGGGCCCGGCGGGCAGGGGCTGACCTACTGCAACCCGGTCGGTGTCGTGCTGAACGAGCTCGGCGTGCGATTCGCCGGCGTCGACGCCGCCAATCACCCAGGTGTGAACGACGCGCGCGCTGCCAAGGAGGCCCTGGCCACGCGGCTACGAGACGATCCACGGGTCGGTGGCGTGGGCATCACGCGGTGGCGCGGGCGGTACGCCGTGCGGGTGAACATCGTCGACGAGTCGGACGTGCCGGACTTACCGACCCGTATTCACGGCGTCGAGATTCAGATCGTGGCCGTCGGGCGGGTCCGCCCCCAGGGCCGGGGAATGTAAGCGATGGGTGTTCGCTTCCGGCGGAGGTAGTAGCCTGCGCTGACGCGCGTCGGGAATGATCGGTCCTGTGAGCGAACCGTTCGACGCTGTGGACGTCATCCGGGCCAAGCGCGACCATTCGGAGCTGACCGATGCCCAGATCGACTGGGTGGTCGACGCGTATACGAGGGGTGTCGTCGCGGACGAGCAGATGTCCGCATTGGCGATGGCCATCCTGCTCAATGGCATGTCGCGCCGCGAAATCGCACGCTGGACCGCCGCGATGGTCGCGAGTGGCTCGCGGATGGACTGGTCGAGAGTCGGCAGGCCCACGACCGACAAGCACTCCACGGGAGGAGTCGGCGACAAGATCACCTTGCCGCTCGCTCCGACCGTCGCGGCGTGTGGCGCGGCGGTGCCCCAGTTGTCCGGCCGCGGCCTGGGGCACACCGGCGGCACGCTCGACAAGCTGGAGTCGATTCCCGGGTGGCGCGCCTCGTTGTCGGCCGACGAGATGCTGGCTCAGCTCCGATCGGTGGGCGCGGTCGTCTGTGCAGCCGGCGACAACCTCGCGCCCGCGGACAAGAAGCTGTACGCCTTGCGTGATGTCACGTGCACCGTCGAAGCCATCCCGCTGATCGCCTCGTCGATCATGTGCAAGAAGATCGCCGAAGGCACGGGAGCGCTGGTCCTGG
>DATHUM010000055.1:0-8894 GCA_035462225.1 Jiangellaceae bacterium
GGTGTTCGACTGCGCAATGGGCGCGCGGGCCATCAAGCCGATGGGCCACGTGAACATGATGGCCGCGATCCAGCCGTTCCTGTCCGGGGCGATCAGCAAGACGGTGAACATGCCCGAGACGGCCACCGTCGAGGAGATCGAGGACATCTACTTCCAGGGGTGGAAGCTCGGCCTCAAGGCATTGGCGATCTACCGCGACAACTGCAAGGTGGGCCAGCCGCTGTCCGACGCCAGGGGGAGGAAGGCCTCGGCCGAGGCGGAGAAGGAGGTTGTGGTCGAGTACCGGCCGACGCGCAAGCGGCTGCCGAAGTCCCGCCCCAGCCGCACCACGTCGTTCTCGGTCGGGGGCGCGGAGGGCTACATAACGGCCGGCTCGTACCCCGACAACGGGCTCGGCGAGGTATTCCTCAAGCTCGGCAAGCAGGGTTCGACGCTGGCCGGCATCATGGACGCGTTCTCCATCGCGATCTCCATCGCGCTGCAGTACGGCGTGCCGCTGGAGACGTACGTCCAAAAGTTCACCAACATGCGGTTCGAGCCGTCGGGCATGACCGACGACCCCGACGTGCGCATGGCACAGAGCGTCGTGGACTACATCTTCCGCCGGCTGGCGCTGGACTACCTGCCCTTCGAGGATCGGGCCGCCCTCGGCATCTACACGGCTGCCGAGCGCACCCACCAGCTCGATACCGGCGAGTACGCTCCGGTGGACGACGACATCGACGTCGAGTCGTTTCGCCAGTCCGCGCCGATCGAGGAGGCCAAGCCGAGGGCGACGGAGCCGGTGGCCGACGTGACCAAGGCCACGGCAAGGAAGGCACCGGAGGAGGCGCACACGTCGATCGAGCTCCTCGAGGCGCTGCAGGGCACCAGTGCCGATGCGCCGCTGTGTGTCACGTGCGGGACCAAGATGCGACCGGCCGGCAGCTGCTACGTCTGCGAGGGCTGCGGCTCGACGTCCGGCTGCAGCTGAGGACACGGCATAGAGGTGTCAGGATGGGCGCTGTGACCAACAGCGCCCATCCGCCGGTCCGGACCGCTGTGGTCTGGAAATCACTCAGCACGGCTCTTTGCGGCCTGGTGAAGACGTCAGGCCGCCAAGAGCTCGCCGTCGCCGACGTCGGAGGTGGTACCGGCGGCTTTGCGGTGCCGATCGCCGAACTCGGCCATCGGGTTACGGTCGTCGACCCGAGCCCTAACGCCCTGGCCACCCTGGAACGTCGGGCCAAGGACGCCGGCGTTGCCGACCGTGTCCAAGCGCGCCAGGGCGAGGCCGCGAATCTGGCCGACGTCGTCGGTTCGGAGCAGGTCGACGTGGTGGTGTGTCACGGCGTGCTGGAAATCGCGGACGATCCCGAAGCGGCTGCGGCCGGGCTGTATACCGCGCTGCGGCCAGGCGGTTTGGCAAGCGTGCTGGTCGCCCAACGCCACGCTGCCGTCCTGGCCCGGGCGGTCGCCGGACATCTAGCCGATGCGCTGCAGGTCATGCGCAGCCCTGCCGGGCATTGGGCGACCGCAGATCCCCTTCCGCGCCGATTCGACGAGGCTTCGATCACCGCCCTCCTGGAGGATGCGCGATTCGCAATCGAGAGCATTCATGGCGTTCGAGTGTTTACTGACCTTGTACCGGGAGAAACCATCGATGAACCGTCGCGGTCTCGAGAGCTGTTGGAGCTCGAGACCGCGGCGGGGCAAGAACCGGCATTGCGGGCGATCGCCGGCCAGCTGCACGTGCTTGCGGTGCGGTGACGGCGAAAATCGGCGCGGCGACATCACCGAGGCCGACTTTCATCCGCCGGGGCGTCCGCCTATGCTGGAAGGAACGTACGTGATGCGGCTCGCGCCGATATAAGAACGATGGAGGGCACGGTGCCTCTCTCCGACCACGAGCAGCGGTTGCTCGAGCAGATGGAGCGGGCGCTGAGCGCTGAGGACCCCAAATTCGTCACCGCGATGAGGGGTGCCGATCTGCGCCGCCGCTACCAGCGGCGAGCACTGCTCGCCAGCCTGACGTTCGTCGTCGGCATCGTGATGCTGATGACGGGGGCCATGACCTCGGTGATCGCGTTAGGTGTGGCCGGCTTCGTGGTCATGCTCATCTCGGCGTGGTTCGCAATCACGTCGTGGCGTCGAGTTCCCGCCGAGGGGGACATAGGGGAATTCCCGCCGGCGAAATCCGCAGGCCGGCAGGCTTCTCGCAGCGATCGCCGGCGCTTCATGGAACGCCTGGAAGAGCGTTGGCGCAAGCGCCGCGAAGAGGGCCCTGGGGGCCGGGGCCACTGACGGGTCGAGCAACCGGCCAGTGCCCCGGCGGGGCTTGTCCTCCAGGTCCGGCCGAGCCGTCCTCGTTGACGCCGACTGAGCGGCTTAACGCCGGCTGACCGGCGCGAGCCTGGTGCGTAGTCGTTCTCCCGCCGAATCCAACCAGGTCAGGCCGTCAGCGGTGGCCGCTGTGCCGGCCGCGGCGACGTCGCGGACCGACGCTGGCCATAGCCAGGCCCTCAGCCGCCGACTGCGCGAGCGAGTTGAGAGGAGTCGTCTGCGCAACGCTCGGGCATCTGCCTGAAGTCCAGGGACGACGTCGGTCCGCGCGGCGTAGCGGGCCCGCTCGATCGCCTGGACCAGGTGCCACACCAGGGCCGAGGTGGCCTCGTCAAGGCGCAGTTGGCTTTCCAGCCGCCGGCGCATGCCGCGTGGAGTCGCCGCGGCGTCCCACCGGAGGCCGGCGTCACGTACCGCATCGCGAAAATCGGTCCAGGCCGCTTCGGCTTCGCCGATCGGATCACCCTCGGCACGCCGCCACCGTGAGGCGCGGATGATCAATGCGAGGGCCTGGGGCACACACAGCAGAACCGCGATGACTGCCGCGACGAGGAGGACCAGCAGCCAGCGGGAGGGCTGATCCCCTCCGCCACCCAGATTACCCAGTTCGTCCATGGGCAAGTCGCCGGCGTTCGCCGGGCCGAGATCGTTCTCGGCGGAGTCGGCGCTGGGGCTGCCGTCGTTCGGCGCTTCGGCGTCGTTGTCGCCGGCGCGCACCGGCAGCGTCCACGCGGGCGCGGCATTGGTGCGAGTCGGCGGCGTCGGCTCGAACCGCACCCAGCCTATGCCGTTGAAGAACAGTTCGGGCCAGGCATGGGAGTCGTGGGAGCGGACGATCCAGCTGCCGTCGTCCTGCAACTCACCGGGAGTGAAGCCCACTGCCACCCGGGCAGGGATGCCGATCGCCCGGGCCATGATCGCCATGGTCGCAGCGAACTGCTCGCAGTAGCCGATCCGGTTGTCGAGAAAATCGAGCAGAAGCGACGCCGATGTCCCGGGTTCTCGCTCGAGGCTGTACGAGAAGCTGCCCGTCGATCGGAACCACGCTTGCATCGCGGCGGCCTGTTCGTGCGGATTGGTGATGTCGCCGATCGCCTCTTCGACGTAAGGAGCAAGCTGGTCTCGCATACCTTCCGGTAGCTGGACCAACTCCTGCATCTCCTCGATGACCTGCTCGGCTTCGCGCAAAGCGGTGTTCTCGACCTCCATGGCGATGCTCGTTGCCCGATACGACCGCCCACGGATGTCCACGTCGTCGTGGGCCGCGACGACGTCAAGGGTGGCCGCGTCGAACCGCCAGTCGCCCTCGACGTCGATGGATCGGGTGGGGTAGGCGAGCGGCAGCCATCGCGAGGAGAAGTTATCGGTCATGTCGAACTCGTACGTGACTTCTGTCACATCGTCTTCGGACAATGACAACCCAGGTGGCCATGGCAGGCCCGCGGCAACATTCTGCGATTCGGGAACGTTCCGCTCGGACTGCTCCCATTGTTCGCCGTCGAAGACATCCAGCGTTGCAGTACGGATGTACTCTGGCCGGTCCGCCGTGGTCGTGTACGCGAAGATCTCGATGTTGTCCTCGCGCACCAGGTCCCTGCGAAGGTCGACGATGGGGTTGTCGGTGCGGATCGTCCGGCCGCCGCCTCCGCTGCCGTCTCCACCTCCTCCGATGAACCCTTCGGTGAGTGCAGGAAGCCAGGCCGGGACGGCTACGGCGGCGGCCAGGGCGACCACTCCGGCCCGGCGGCCGCTGCGCGCGAGTGAATCGGTCTGCGGCAGCCCGGTGTGCCGGGCAGACGGCGAAGCGGATCGGCCCCACAGTGCCACCCGGTTGCGCCCTTCGGAAACCAACAGCGACAGGAACCCGACAGCGGGCGGGATGAACCACACCCAGGCCCAGCCTTCGCGCGCTGTCGCGGCGCCGATGGCGTACATCACGCCGAGGGGGATGCCCGCGAGCGGCACGCGGCGCAGCGCGAAGACGGCGACCTCGACGAAGATGGCGACCAGTGCGGCGCCGCCGACGAGGAAGAACAAGATGCCGCGCTCGACCGGAACCGGCGCGGCGTACTGGATCATGCTGTCGACGCCCTCGCCGGCAACGTCGCCGAATCGTGCGAACCAGGACGGGGTCGGAACGATGGCCATCCACGCCACGTCGGCCGCCACCAGCACGCCCAGCCAGAGAATGGAGACGACGAGCTGGACGAGGGGGACGATGCCGCGCGGCGCGTGCCAACGCCGAAGTGCGGCGCCGGTCAGCGCGACGAGCGCGATCGCGATCGTGGCAGGGACGACCCAGCTGTCGGTGGTGGTCAGCGGCAGGAGGGGCAGGATCGCCAGAAACGCAGCGATTGCACCGATGGTGGTCAGCCGGCCGGTCCTGCTCATGACTGAGCTCCCGCTGTGGTTGCGGCCTCGGACAATCCGACGTCTCCCGGCGGCGGGGGAGCGGGCAGGACGCTTCGGCTCATGCCGAGGCGTTCCCAAGCGGCGGAGATCGACTCACCGCGAGTAGCCATGACGACTCCCCAACCGGCGCGGCGCAGGATCTGGGCCACCTCGGCCAGGCGCACCTCCTCGGCCTCACGTTTGGCCTCGGTGACGGAGGTCCAGGACAGCACGTCGACCATGATCGCCAGGGCGGCGGTGGACCCGTGCCGCAGGCTGGCCACGACGGCTGCCTCCTCCGGGCGCAGCCGTCCGAGCACGCCGATGAGCAGGCCGCTGGCGGCCTCGCCGCCGGTCAGCAGGTCCGGCCACCGGCCGACCGAAGCGCGGTTGCTGGACTCGACCACGGCCAGCGCCTCGAGCAGCGGTGCCTCGGCTTCACCTGGACCGGCCCCGGAGTCGTGCCACGCGCCGCTGACCGTGCCGCCCTCGTCCGTGACCAACCTGATCGCGTAGCCGCGATTGGCCATGTGTACGCCGATGGACGCGGTCGCGGTGACCGACCACTCCAGCGACGAGTCGTGGCCGTGCCCGGCATGCCCGGAAGATCGGTTGTCCAACAACAGCGTCGCGCGGCTCTGCCACGGCTGCTCCTCCCGGCGGACCATCAGCTCGCCGTGGTGAGCCGTTGCGCGCCAATGGACCCTGCGCATGTCATCGCCATGCCGGTAGCTGCGGATCGTGACGTCCTCCTCACCCGCGCTGGCGATGGATCGCGGCCGGCTCTCGCCGCTGCCGCTCCACTCGCCGGCGAGCCGGACGGGAGGCAGCGGGATTACCGCCGGGGTGACGATGAGGGTGCCCGTCTCGGTGAACGCCCGCCGCAGCTCGACGAGCCCGAACGGGTCGGTCAGCCTGATCGTGAGTGGGCCGATCACATACCGGCCTCGTACGTCCGCCCGCACACCATAGGTGACCTCGCGGCGGAACTTCGACCAGCCGTGGTCGAGGACGAACCGCGGTCGGTTGCCCAGCGCATACGGCAGGGTGTCCTCGACCAGCAGGACTCCTGTGGGTATGCGGGCGAGGTTCTGCAAGGTCAGTCGGACGATCGCCGGAGTGGTCACCGGGGTCTGCCGAGGCTCGATAGTCCTGCCCGCCGCCAGGCGAACCCGGCTGCGCATCGCGATGCCCAGGCTGATCAGCGGCAGCGCCAGCAGCAACACCCCGACGCGCAGCAGATCGGCCATGCCGCCGGCGATCGCGATGGCGGTCGCGAGCCCTCCCACGGCCAGAAACCACCGGCCGCGCCGGGTCAGTCCCCGGAATACCCGTCTCATCGGTCCAGGTCGGGCTGGGGCACCTTGCTGACGAGGTCGGCGACGATGCGAGTGGAGTCGCGCTGTCCGATCTGTGCCTCGGCCGTCGGCAGCAGCCGGTGTGCGAGCACCGGAGCGGCGAGTTGCTGGACGTCGTCGGGCAGCACGTACTCGCGGTCGGCGAGCGCCGCGCGCGCCTTGGCGGCCCGGATCAGGTGGAGCACGGCGCGAGGCGACGCGCCGAGCCGTAGGTCGGGGGACCGGCGGGTGGCATCGGCCAGCGCAACGGCGTAGTGCTTCACGGCGGGCGATACGTGGATGCCTCGTACCACCTCGACGAGCTTGGCGATGTGCGCGGCGTCGGAGACGGGCTCGATGGCTTCGAGCTGGATACTGCCGGCATGGGTCTCGATCATCGACAGCTCGGCTCCCTGGTCGGGATACCCGACCGACAGTCGCGCCATGAACCGGTCGCGCTGCGCCTCTGGCAGTGGGTAGGTGCCTTCCATCTCGATGGGGTTCTGGGTGGCGATCACCATGAATGGGGGGTCGAGCCGGTAGCTCGTGCCATCGACGGTGACCTGCCGTTCCTCCATCGCCTCGAGGAGGGCGGACTGCGTTTTCGGTGATGCTCGGTTGATCTCGTCACCGACGACGATATTCGCGAAGATCCCCCCCGGCTTGAATTCGAAGTCGCGGGTCTGCTGGTTGAAGACGGATACGCCGGTCACGTCGCTCGGCATGAGGTCGGGCGTGAACTGGATGCGCGACACCGAGCAGTCGATCGAGCGGGCCAGCGACTTGGCCAGCATCGTCTTGCCCACGCCCGGAACGTCTTCGATAAGCAGGTGTCCTTCGGCCAGCAGAGCCGTCAGCGCGAGGCGGATGACCTCGGGCTTGCCGGAGATGACGCGCTCGATCGCGACCTGAATGCGATCTGCCGTCTCGCTGAGTTCAGAAAGTCCTATCGCGGGTGTCGGTCCCGCAGGCGGAGTTTCTGGCGTGCTCGTAGGTGGGATCGGACTGCGGGTCACGCGTTCCTCCTGCGGTTCCATCCGGCGTTGCCCCCATATAACCCTACGTCTCACGACCGAAATCAGGTCATCGGCCCCGCTCGCAACTTTGGACGCTGCTGGCGTCCAAATCGTTCCCGGTTCAGGGGCATAGCGGTGGGCAGGTGGATGTGAATGGCGTGAATGTGGTTGCGTGTGGGGCATTGTGGAGTAGAGTGGCGCAGAGTGGAGTAAGAGCACGCTAGCTGCGCTCGCCCGGGGTGGGAGGTGGAGGCCGTGTTTCTCGGCACGCACACCCCTCGCCTGGACGACAAGGGGCGGCTGTTCCTCCCTGCGAAGTTCCGGGACGATCTGGCGGAGGGCGTAGTGATCACAAGAGGGCAGGAGCGCTGCCTCTATGTGTGGCCGCAGGCCGAGTTCGCCAGGTTCACCGAGCAGTTGCGGGCCGCTCCGTTCACGCACAAGGGCACACGCGACTTCGCTCGGATGCTCGCCGCGGGGGCGAGCGCCGAGGTTCCCGACAAGCAAGGCAGGGTCACAATCCCCCCGGGTCTGCGGGAGTACGCGGGTTTGCAGCGCGAATGCACCGTCGTGGGAGCGATGACCCGGGTGGAGATCTGGGATTCGGCCGCGTGGGAGGCCTACCAGACGGAAAAGGAGCCGCTGTTCGCGGACATCTCCGAGGAGGTGCTGCCCGGCGTGTTCTAGAGCTGCGGATGACTGGACGTACGGCGAGGCCTCCAGCCCGCGTCTTGAGCGGCAGGTCCCTGGCGCACCTTCCCCGGTGCCAGGCGCCGGCCGGCCAAGGCGGCGGGCGGGGACCTGGTCGTACGACCACTGACGAAGAAGGAATGGCGAGCGAAGGATCGGGGGCGAGCGCAGACCATGACATCGAACCTGCACGTCCCTGTCATGCTCGAACGGGTTGTCGCACTGCTCGAACCTGCCGTCCGGCGCCCGGGTGCGGTGCTGGTCGACGCGACGCTCGGTCTCGGCGGGCATGCCGAGGCGTTGCTAGACCGGTGTCCGGACGTCCGGCTGATCGGCCTGGACCGCGACCCGGTGGCGCTGCAGCTTGCTCGCGACCGCCTGACCCGCTTCGGTCGGCGGGTCGAGACCATCCACGCGGTGTACGACAAGTTGCCGGCTGTGCTGGCGAGCCACTCGCTCCGGCGGGTGGAGGGAATCCTGTTCGACCTCGGCGTGTCCTCGCTACAGCTCGACGACGACGCTCGCGGCTTCGCGTACGCCCGGAACGCGCCCCTAGACATGCGGATGGATCCGACCGTGGGCCAGCCGGCAGCCCACGTTCTCAACACCTACTCGGCAGCCGAGCTGGCTCGAGTGCTCAGGGATTATGGCGAGGAGCGTTTCGCGAAGAAGATCGCAGCGGCGATCGTCCGGGAACGGCAGCGGGAGCCGTTCGCGACCAGTGGTCGACTTGTCGAGCTGCTCCGCCAGGAGGTTCCGGCGGCGTCGCAGCGGTCCGGCGGGCATCCGGCGAAGCGGACATTCCAGGCGCTGCGCATCGAGGTCAACGGCGAATTGGCCGCTCTTGAGCGGGCTTTGCCTGCGGCCGTCGGGGCGATTGCCGTGGGCGGGCGCATCGTCGTGCTGTCCTACCACTCCCTGGAGGACCGCCTGACCAAACGGGTGTTCGCCGCGGCCGCGCGCAGCACCGCTCCGCGCGGCCTGCCGGTGGAGTTGCCCGAACACCGGCCGACTCTGCGGCTCATCACCCGCGGGGCAGAAGCACCCGACGCCGGCGAGGTGGCGGCCAATCCACGTGCTGCGTCGGCCAGGTTGAGGGCCGCCGAGCGGTTGCGGGAGGCGGCATGAACACCCTCCG
>DATHUM010000056.1:0-1777 GCA_035462225.1 Jiangellaceae bacterium
CGCAGAGGGCCACGATGTTGTGGCCGACCGAGGTCTCGGCCAGATCGGATTCCCCTTTGCCGCCGACGCCGATACAGGCGATGTGGACCTGCTCGTTGGCCAGCCGGGCGTAGACTGATCCCGACTTCAGCCAGGGTGCAACGGCCACTCCGGCGGCGATCGATTGCAGGAAACGGCGGCGGGAGGCATGGTGTCGAGGCATGGGGGTCTCCGGGAGAGGAACCGGCTCACGGCCCGGCATCGTATCCGAACCACCGGGGAGAATCACGCGAAGGCGCGAAGGCGCAAAGAATGTGTCGCAGAGATTGTGCTTATAACTGGACTTTTGCAATTCACGCCAACCGTAACTCGGCGAGCACGTGGTGAGCGTCTTTTTTATGGTTCTGGACCTGTTCGACGACCCAGTTCAGGGTGGCGCGGAGCGTCTCGCTGGTCATCGCTCGGCAGGCTTCGCCGATGGTCTTCAGCCGACAGAGCGCCCAATCGCGCGCACGGTCCTGCCGCAGTTGGCGCATGAGCAAGCTGTACGCCAGCATGACCAGGTACATGTGCCGGGTCTGGCCCTGGCCGTCGCGAAGCTGACAGTCTCCCATGCCAAGCTGTTGCTTACCGTCCCGATGATAGGTCTCTGTGCCTGTCCAACGATGTCGATACGTGCGCACCACGCGACACACTTCCCACGTCGTCCGGTTCGTGACCAGGATCTTGCACGGCTGGGCATCGCGGCGTTGGTGCCAGAGGATCACGACCCGCACCTTGTGGTCCACCTTCGGAATGTGCAAGCTGCAGGTGAAGCACCACTGCCGCTGGTCACCGCGGCGCAATTCTTTGCGGTCCTCCGGCGGGATCGACGCCGCCAGTTCGTCCGCCCGCCACACGCGCCCTTTCCATTCGACCTTGCGATTGAACTTCAGGTCGCCGACGTAGGCCCGCGGCCGGCCGCGGGCGTCCTGTTTGGCGTGGATGTGGTTCAGGTTCTCGGCGTGGGTGAAATAGCTGTCGAACGTGAAATCGCCGGGGATTTCCCGCTCGCACACCCAGTCAATCAACTGGCAGAACAACTGCGTGTGGTCCTGGAACGTTTCACCGGTCGCCTCACACTGCTCGCGTTTCTTGAAGCGCCGGAACTCCAGCGGGTAGTGCTTGCCGCTGGTGCAGACGTAGTTGGCGATCAGGTAGTCGTGTGCGATCTTGTGGCGGTCCTCGGCGTGGTCCCAGAACCAGCCGACATCCTTGATGAACTTGCCATCGTGATCGATCAGCGTGTCGTCGATGGCGATCACCCCCTGCTCGCTGTAGCGCGTGTCGGGATCGCGCTGCAGCCACTTCAGCCGCCGCTCATTGAGTTCTTGCTCGTCCCACTCCGCCTCCGTCAGAAACCGATTCAAGCAGGACTGATCGGTGGTGTGGACGAATTCGCCGTTGATGCCGGTGACGGTCTTGTTGGCCGCGACCATCAAGCCGGTCAGATACTCGGCCAGATGCCGCCGCTGAGGGGCGCCGGCAAACACGTCCGCGAATTCGTCCATGGCTTCACGCACGACCTGGGGAAACTCCACAATCGCCGGCATCGCTGGACCCTCCGTGGTCAGACCCCGCGGCCTTGCTTCCCTGCGCCAGGCCAAAACGTGCGAATTACATCCGAAATCGCCTATCTTTCCAATGCCATCTGACGTTTAGCGAAAGTCCAGTGAAGTGTTCGCTGCCGGAGGGTTGCGGCGTCGTGTTCCAGTCGGCCTTGAGCGCATCGAGCGCTTTCCGGGCGGCGTGGTCGTTC
>DATHUM010000057.1:0-14261 GCA_035462225.1 Jiangellaceae bacterium
CAGTGAGGACGGCGAGGGATGAATGGCAGTTGGCAACGCGCGGCGGCAACGCTGGCCGCAGCCGGTGTGGGTGCCACCGTCGCGCGGATCGTCGCGCGCCGGCTGACCGTCGATCCCCCCGGAGATCCGGCGAGGTGGGAGCGGGAGAACCACCGCGGCCGGACTGTCACGCTCGCCGCGGGGGCGGCCACCGCGGCCGGAGCAGCCGCTGGAGCCGCCCTGGCCCCAGGGATGACTGCCCGGGTGCGGGCAGCCGGCACGCTGGTCGCAGCGGCTGCGGGTGCCGCCGGGCTGTACGACGATCTCGAGGGTGATTCGGCCAGCAAGGGCCTGCGCGGCCACCTGTCGGCGCTCGCGCGGGGCGAGGTCACGACCGGAGCGGTCAAAATCGGCGTCATCGGTGCGGCCGGGCTGGCCGGTGCCGCACTGGTCAGCGACAACGCCCTGGACACGCTTGTCGGCGGCGCGGCCGTCGCCGGGCACGCCAACCTGATGAACCTGTTCGACCTGCGCCCCGGCCGGGCCATCAAGGTGAGCCTGCTGCACGCCCCACTAGCGGTTGCCGGTCCGGCCGGACCGGTCGCGGCCGCCGGACTTGGTGCCGCGGGCGCCATGCTTCCCGGCGACCTGGCCGAGCGGACCATGCTCGGCGACGCCGGCGCGAACGCCCTGGGCGCGGTTGTGGGGCTCGCCCTCGTCGCCCGCGAGGGGCGCGTCGGGCGGCTGGCCCACCTCGCGGTGGTGACCGCTCTGACGCTGGCCAGTGAGAAGGTGAGCTTCACCCAGGTGATCGCCGGCAATCCGGCGCTTCGCTGGCTCGACGAACTCGGCCGCACCAGCCGGTGAACGCTCGGCGGGTCGCTGCCGGCGCCGCCGCCGGGATCGCCGGGGGAGCGGCCCTGGTCGCAGTGGTCAGCGTGCTGGCCCGGGTCGTGGGGTTCGGCCGGCAACTCGTCTTCCAGGGTGCGGTCAGCGAGACCGTGCTCGGTTCGATTTACCAGACGGCGAATGCCCTGCCCAACGTGGCGTTCGAGATCGTCGCCGGTGGGGCGCTAGCCAGCATGGTGGTCCCGCTGCTGGCGGCGGCGGCCACCCGCGGCGATGCCGATCACGTTCGGCAGGTCGTGTCCGCGCTCCTGAGCTGGACGCTAGTGCTGCTGGTGCCGGTAGCCCTGCTCGGAGTGCTCGTGGCCGGTCCGGTCATGGAGTTCATGCTCCGCGGGACCGGTGGACCACTCGGGGTCGACGTGGGCCGGCGGATGCTGCTGATCTTCCTTCCGCAGATCCCGCTGTACGGCATCGCCGTCGTGACGGCGGGCGTGATGCAGGCGCATCGCCGGTTCCTGGCCGCCGCGCTCGCGCCGGTGCTCTCGAGCATCGTCGTGGCGTCGGCTTACCTGCTGTTCAACCGGTCCTTCGAAGGTGACCGGGACGACCTGTCGACGGTGAGCCCGACCAGCGAATGGATCCTGGCCGGCGGTACGACGCTCGGCGTGCTCGCCTTGGCCCTCGCCACGCTCGTGCCCATGCTCGTGCGGATTACCGGCATCCGCCTGACTTTGCGCTTCCCGCAAGGTGTCGCACGGCTCGCGCGCAAGCTTGCCGTGGCGGGGCTCGCGACGCTCATCGCACAGCAGGTCGCATACCTCGTGGCGATGGCGATGGCGAACCAGCAGGCACCGGAGGGCGGCTGGGTGACGTACGTGAACAGTTGGATGGTGTATCTGCTGCCCTATGCGGTGCTTGCGGTCCCAATCGCAACGGCTGCGTTCCCGCGACTGTCCCAGCACGCACACGACGATGCAGGCGCCTACACCCGCACGCTCGCTGGCACCACGCGGGTGGTGCTGATCGCGTCCGCCGCGGGTGCGGCGATGCTTGTCGCGGCGTCCAGCCCGATCGCCGACTTCTTCGAGCTCATCAGTCAGGCGGACGTTCCGCCGGAGCGGATGGCGCTCGCCCTCGTGGCCTTCGCGCCCGGCCTGGTCGGGTACGGGCTCGTCGCCCTCCTCGGCCGGGCGCTCTACGCACGCAAGCGGGGTCGCGCCGCGGCCACGGCGATCGTGACCGGCTGGATGCTAGCGGCCGCGCTGGCTCTGCTCCTCGCGAACGTGCTGGACGGTGAACGGGTCATCGCGGGCCTCGGACTCGGGCATGCGATCGGGATGCTGGCCGCCGGTGGGCTGCTGCTGCGGGCTGTCTACGCGGACAGCGGGGCGCCGGCTCTGGCCGGGGTGGCGCGCGCGGGGGCCAGCGCCTGCGCCGGCGCGGCGGTCGGCGCGGTGGCCGGGTGGTTCGCCGCCAGGGCCATGCCGGATGGTGGCCTTGTGATCGCCGTCGGCACGGGCGTGCTGGCCGCGGTGGTGGCGCTGGCCTGCGTCGCCGGTGCCCTCTGGGTGGGCGACAGGGAAGACTTGCGGAAGTTGATGCGGCGATGAAGGTGACGATCGTGCTCGGCACCAGTACCGGCGGTGTCGGCGCCCATGTCCGGATGCTGGCGCAGCGGCTCCCGGACAGCGGAGTCGAGGTGACGGTGGCGTGCCCGCCCGGTACCGAGGAGAGGTTCGGGTTCGCCGCCACCGGCGCTGCCTACCACCCGGTCGCGATCGCTGCCGGTCCGCGTCCGGTCAGCGATGCTGCGACGGTCCTGCGCCTGCGGGCCGTCACCCGAGGCTCCGACGTCGTGCACGCCCACGGATTCCGCGCGGCCGCGCTGACCGGGATCGCGCTCGGCCGGCGCCGCCCCGGCCGCACGCCGCTGGTGGCGACCTGGCACAACGCCGTGCTGGTGGAGGGGCGGCGCAGGCGAGTCCTGGCCCTTATCGAGGCGGTTGCGGCCCGCCGCGCCGATCTGACCCTGGCCGTATCTCCCGACCTGGTGGATCGGGCCCGCGAGCTGGGCGCGCCCGAGGCCAGGCTCGCCCCCGTCCCAGCTCCCAGGCTGGCTGCGCCGTCCCGAACGCGGGCGCAGGTGCGAGACGAGTTCGGTGTGGGACGGCGGCCGATCGTGCTTGCCGTGGCCCGGCTGGCGCGGCAGAAGGACTACGACACCCTGCTCGAAGCGTCGTCGAGTTGGCGCCACCGCAATCCGCCGCCTCTCGTACTGGCCGCAGGGGACGGGCCAGAGTACGACCGCCTGGCCCGCCTGATCGAGTCGCGCGGGTTGCCGGTTCGCCTGCTCGGGCAACGCTCTGATGTACCGGATCTGCTGGCGGCCGCGGACGTGTTCGTCATGACGTCGCGGTGGGAGGGATCGCCGCTGGTGGTCCAGGAGGCGATGGCCGCGGGTGTTCCCGTCGTGGCGACCGCGGTGGGTGGCGTGCCCGCCCTCACCGGCAACGGGGTGGTTCTCGTTCCCCCTTCAGACTCCGAGGCCGTGGCCCGCGCCGTCGGCGCGCTGCTCGACGACCCGGCCGCGCGGGCGGCGCTGGTCGAGCGGGCCCGCGCGGCGGCGGCCAAGTGGCCGGACGAAGCTGAGGCGGCCCAGCAGATTGCCCGCGTGTATCGCGAGGTCTGCGGGCGTAGCTGATACTCTGGAGTTCCGTGGACCGGGACGTTCACTACCCGCATTCTTCGACCACGGGAGCCCTCTTGGCGCCGCAGCCGACAACACACCTGTTCGTCACCGGGGGCGTGGCATCCTCGCTCGGGAAAGGCCTGACGGCGTCCAGCCTCGGGATGCTTCTCACCGCGCGCGGGCTCCGCGTCACCATGCAGAAGCTCGACCCATACCTCAACGTCGATCCCGGCACGATGAACCCGTTCCAGCACGGCGAGGTGTTCGTCACCGAGGACGGGGCCGAGACCGACCTCGACATCGGCCATTACGAGCGCTTCCTGGATCGCGACCTGGACCGCAAGGCGAACGTCACGACCGGGCAGGTGTACTCGGAGGTGATCGCCAAGGAGCGGCGCGGTGAGTACCTCGGCGACACCGTCCAGGTCATCCCGCACATCACCAACGAGATCAAAGACCGGATGCTCGGTATGGCCGGGCCCGACGTCGACGTCGTGATCCACGAGATCGGCGGAACGGTCGGCGACATCGAGTCGCTGCCGTTCCTGGAGGCCGCCAGGCAGGTCCGTCACGACGTGGGCCGCGACAGGTGCTTCTTCCTGCACGTGTCACTCGTGCCATACCTCGCCCCGTCCGGCGAGCTGAAGACCAAGCCGACTCAGCACTCCGTGGCCGCCCTGCGGCAGGTTGGTATCACGCCGGACGCCGTCGTCTGCCGGGCGGACCGTCCCATCCCGTCAGGAGTCAAGCGCAAGATCTCGCTGATGTGCGACGTCGACGCCGAGGCCGTGGTCGCGGCCGTCGACGCACCCTCTATCTACGACATCCCGCGGGTGCTGCACGCAGAAGGTCTCGACGCCTACGTAGTGCGGCGGCTGGCGCTGCCGTTCCGCGACGTCAACTGGTCAGCCTGGGACGAGCTGCTGCGCCGCGTCCACCACCCCAAGTACGAAGTCACCGTGGCGCTGGTGGGCAAGTACGTCGATCTGCCGGACGCGTACCTGTCGGTCACCGAGGCCCTGCGTGCCGGCGGTTTCGCCGGCGACGCACGGGTGCACGTGCGCTGGGTGGCCTCGGACGAGTGCCAGACGCCCGAAGGAGCCGCGGCCCGGCTTTCCGACGTCGACGCCGTGTGCATCCCCGGCGGGTTCGGTGTGCGTGGCATCGAAGGCAAGATCGGCGCGGCCCGGTACGCCCGCGAGCACGCGATGCCGGTGCTCGGCCTGTGCCTGGGACTGCAATGCATGGTGATCGAGTATGCCCGCAACGTGGCCGGGCTCGCGGGCGCGAACTCGGCTGAGTTCGACGCCGACACACCCCACGCGGTGATCGCCACAATGGAGGAGCAGAAGGGCATCGTCGCAGGTGAGGGCGACATGGGGGGCACCATGCGGTTGGGCGCCTACCCGGCCAAGCTGGCGCCGGGGTCGCTCGCCCGCGATCTGTACGGCACGGCCACCGTGAGCGAGCGGCACCGGCACCGTTATGAGGTCAGCAACTCGCACCGCGAGCAACTCACTGCCGCGGGTTTGGTGATCTCTGGCCTGTCGCCGGACCGGGAACTGGTCGAGTTCATCGAGTTGCCCCGCGACGTCCACCCCTACTACATCGCGACCCAAGCCCATCCGGAGCTCAAGTCCCGCCCGACCCGGCCGCACCCGTTGTTCGCCGGGCTCATCGAAGCCGCGATCCGTCGCCAGCAGGAGACTCAGCTGCCGGTGGACGTCGAGCCGGTGGAGCTGGCCGAGCACGTCGGCGCCGTATCGTGACCGGTGGCCTGGAGGGCCTGTCGGCGATGGCCGTCGAAGATCGCGCGGAGCGGTGGCCGGTCAGCTCCTCGAGCGTCGCACATCGCACCGGCCGGGTCATCTCCGTGCGCAGAGATGTCGTGGCTCCCGCGGAGGGCGAGCATTTCACCAGAGACGTCGTGGTTCATCCCGGTGCGGTGGGCATCCTTGCGCTCGACGAGCAGGAGCGGGTGCTGCTCGTGTCGCAGTACCGCCATCCGGTGGGACACCGGCTGCTCGAAGCTCCCGCCGGACTCCTGGACGTGCCGGGCGAGCCGTACCACGAGGCGGCCGTTCGCGAGCTTTACGAAGAAGGTCACGTGCGGGCCCGCGATTGGCGGGTCCTGGTCGACGCGTTCACCTCGCCCGGAATGACCACCGAATCGATCCGGGTCTACCTCGCCCGAGACCTCGAACACGTCCCGGACAATGACCGGCACGTGGGTCGCGCCGAGGAGGCGGACATGCCGGTGGTCTGGGCGCCGATGCCCGACGTCGTCGAGGCGATCCTGGCCGGACGCCTGCACAATGCCGTCCTCTGCCTTGCCGCGCTGGCCGCGTGGACGGCCCGCAACGGGGCGGGCTATGACTCCCTACGTCCCGTCGACGCACCCTGGCCGACAGCCCCCACCTCCTCGCGTTGATCTTGCACAAGTGGGGCGACACGCCGATTTGTCCGGGTTGATTTCGGACCTACCTCGCCTGGCACTGCGGCGTGTCGCCCCACTTGTGCATGATCAACGCAGTTGCTTGTGGACGATCGGCCGCCCGCCCCGCCGGCACCGGTCCGATGTCGCCCTGTCCGACGCTTCTGTCATCACCGCTGCTCAGTCATGGCTGGCGTACTCGTGATCGGCGTGGCCCTGCGGCTCTATCTGGAACGTGCTGTGCTCGATGTCGAAATGGCCGGCCAGGCAGCGCTGTAGGCCATCGAGCACCGGGCCGTAGCCGTGTTCGGCCAGCACCGCGTCTTCGACCACGACATGCGCCGAAACCACCGGGACTCCGCTGGTGATCGTCCACACGTGCAGGTCGTGCACGTCCACGACGGCGGGGGCGGCCATGATGTGGCGGCGGACGTCGGCGAGGTCGACGTCCTTCGGAGCGGCCTCGAGCAGCACGTGGACGACATCACGGAGCAGCATGAAGGCTCGGGGCAGGATCAACAGTCCGATCGCGATCGAGGCGAGCGCATCGGCCCTCGTCCACCCGCTCGCCATGATGATCAACGCGGCCGCGATGACCGCCATCGAGCTCAGCGTGTCCCCGAGCACCTCGAGGTAGGCACCCCTGACGTTGAGGCTCTCCTTCTGGCCACGACGCAGGACGAGGAGGCCGACCGCGTTGCCCGCCAGCCCCACGACCGCCGCTGCGAGCATGACGCCGGTCTCGATCGCGGCGGGGTCGAGCAGGCGCCGCACTCCGCCGATGAGGATAAGGACGGCGACCACACCGACGACGAGCCCGTTGGCCAGTGCGGCGAGGATTTCCAGGCGCTGCAGGCCGAAGGTGCGCCGGTCGCTCGGCGGGCGGGCCCCGATCACGGTGGCGAGCAGGGCAAGGCCCACGCCGATGCCATCGGTGAACCCGTGACCGGCGTCCGCGAGCAGAGCCAGCGAGCCGGACAAGGCGGCCCCGACGACCTGCACGACGGTGATGGTCGCGATGATGCTCAGAACCGCCACCATGCGCCCGCGGTAGCGGTATGCGGCCGTACTGTCGCCGTGGCTGTGGCCGAGTCCCATCATCGTCCCTCCCCGCCATAATGCCGGTTAAGCGAGCGACGCCACCGTCGAAACTACATGATCATCGTTGTGCCTTAGACTCGCCCCGCCACCACAACAAGCGGTGACCACCCGGCAACGTCGCCGGGTGATGCGAGGCTGGGAAGGTCGCGAACGCCGTGATAGTCGGAATCCCCACCGAGGTGAAGAACAACGAGTTCCGCGTGGCAATGACGCCCGCGGGCGTGCACGAACTGGTGCGCAACGGTCACGAGGTCGTGATCCAGAAAGGCGCCGGAGCCGGTTCGTCCATCTCCGACACCGAGTTCTCCGCCGCCGGAGCACGGATCGTGGATAAGGCGGACGACGTCTGGGGCTCAGCCGATCTGGTCCTGAAGGTGAAGGAGCCGGTGCAGGAGGAGTACCACCGGATGCGCCGTGACCAGGTCTTGTTCACCTATCTGCACTTGGCGGCCTCGCTGGAGTGCACCCGTGCACTGCTGGACTCGGGCATCACCGCCATCGCCTACGAGACGGTGCAACTGCCGGACGGGTCACTTCCGCTGCTCGCGCCGATGAGCGAGGTGGCCGGGCGGATGGCGACTCAGGTGGGCGCGCACATTCTCGAACGGGCCCAGGGTGGGCGTGGCGTTCTGCTGGGTGGCGTGCCCGGTGTGAAGGCAGCGAAGGTCGTTGTCGTCGGGGCTGGCGTCGCCGGCATGAACGCGGCCGAGATCGCGCTGGGGATGCAGGCCGACGTGTGGATCCTGGACAAGAACGTCGCCCGCCTTCGCGATGTCGATCGGGTCTACCGGGGACACGCCCAAACCATCACGTCGAACCTATTCGAGGTCGAGAAGGCAGTCGTAGACGCAGACCTCGTCATCGGCGCGGTGCTCGTGCCGGGCGCCAAGGCCCCGAAGCTGGTGAGCAACGAACTCGTGGCCAAGATGCGGCCCGGCAGCGTCCTGGTGGACATCGCGATCGACCAGGGCGGCTGCTTCGAGGACTCGCGGCCGACGACGCACGC
This sequence comes from Jiangellaceae bacterium, assembly GCA_035462225.1. Taxonomy (GTDB): domain Bacteria; phylum Actinomycetota; class Actinomycetes; order Jiangellales; family Jiangellaceae; genus JASLBX01. The sequence goes on from DATHUM010000057.1 coordinate 8,059, forward strand.
CGACCCGACGTACCACGTGCACGAGTCGGTGTTCTACTGCGTGACGAACATGCCCGGCGCCGTTCCGCACACCTCGACATACGCGCTGACGAACGTGACCTTGCCGTACACGGTAGAGCTGGCCAATCACGGCTGGCGCGACGCGCTGCGGCGCGATCCGGCGCTCGCGCTCGGACTGAACACACACGACGGTCAGACCACCTACGGGCCGGTGGCCGAGGCCCACGAGATGGCCTCGATCAGCGTGGACGAGGTGCTCAAGTAGGAGTGGCTGCCGTTGAGTCTCCGCTTGACCGGGCGGTCCGGGGCTATCTGGATCACCTCGCGGTCGAACGTGGCCTGGCGGCGAACACCTTGGCGTCCTATCGGCGCGATCTGCGGCGGTATGCCGGTTTTCTGACATCCGAAGGGGTGGGCGAGCCGGCGGACATCACCGAGAAGCACGTTTCCGCGTTCCTGCGCAGCCTCCGGGAGGGGGACGAGGATCATCCGGCCCTGAGTGCGAGCTCGGCGGCTCGCACCGTGGTAGCGGTGCGCGGGTTGCACCGGTTCCTCGCCCGTGAAGGCCTGGTGGCGGCCGACGCCGCGGTCACCGTCCGTCCGCCGACTCCTCCCCGCAAGCTGCCGAAGGCGATCCCACTCGCGGACGTCGAGAGGCTGCTGGCCGCAGCCGGTTCGGACGGATCGCTGCTCGGGCTCAGGGATCGTGCCCTGCTGGAAATGCTGTACGGGACCGGGGCGCGCATCTCCGAGGCGGTCGGGCTGGATCGAGATGACGTCGACGAGGCGGCCGGCACCGTGTTGTTGCGTGGTAAGGGGGCCAAGGAGCGGGTGGTCCCCGTGGGGTCGTACGCGCTCGAGGCGCTGTCGGCCTACCTCGTACGGGCCCGGCCCGGCCTGGTCGCCGCAAAGCGGGCGACGCCGGCGCTGTTCCTCAATGCGCGCGGAGGCCGGTTATCGCGCCAGAGTGCCTGGACGGTGCTGCGCACGGTGGCCGCCCGCGCCGGATTGTCGACTCCGGTGTCGCCGCACACTCTTCGCCACTCTTTCGCGACCCACCTTCTCGACGGTGGCGCAGACGTGCGGGTCGTCCAGGAGCTGCTAGGGCACGCCTCCGTGACGACCACGCAGGTGTACACCCTGGTGACCGTGGACCAGCTGCGAGAGGTCTACGCGGCGGCCCACCCGCGGGCCCGCTGATCGATTGCGGCAGGCATCGGCCAAGCCGCCGCCGGGACGACCTTCGGTGCGCGCCCCTTTGCAATGCACACCTATGGGAAGCGGCCCCTGCCGAGAATGCGCTCCGATGGTAAACGCGGAACTCCCGAGGGTGCGCTCCAGTAGAAACGCCTGCCGATGTTGCGCTTTCCATAGGTGTGCATTGCAAAGCTCCGCCGGAGCGTCCGCCGGGGCGGACGTGCCAATCGCGGTTCCCGAGTGCAGGGCACGCAGTTTCAGCCGTCAGTGCCGTCGGTTAGGCTCGCAGGCGGATTCGCCAGTGGAAAGGGTGACAACGGTTGGCTGGAGACCTCGCGGCAAAGGCCGGTGTCGAGTCGCAGCTCGACGAACACCGCACCGAGCTGGTCGCGTACTGCTACCGCATGCTCGGTTCGGCGTTCGAGGCCGAGGATGCCGCTCAGGAGAGCCTGTTTCGCGCCTGGCGCGCGTACGACAGGTTCGAAGGGCGGGCGTCGTTGCGCTCGTGGTTGTACCGGATCGCCACCAACGTGTGCCTCGACATGCTGAGCAGCAGCCAGCGCCGGGCGCGGCCGATGGACCTCGGGCCGGCGTCGACGGCGGACTCCTCGGTTCCGGCACCACTCCCGGAATCGGTCTGGATCGAGCCGATCCCGGACAGCCGGGTGCTGCCTGGCGGTGACCCGTCGGAGGTTGCTGTCGCCCGCGACACTGTGCGGCTCGCGTTCGTTGCCGCACTGCAGCACCTGCCGCCGAAGCAGCGGTCGGTGTTGATCTTACGTGAAGTGCTCGCCTGGTCGGCCGCCGAGGTCGCGGAGCTGCTGGACACCTCCGTCGCATCGGTCAACAGCGCATTGCAGCGAGCGCGCGCGACGCTTGCACAAGCCGAGATCGCCGACACCGACCCGATCCGGCCGCTCGACGCCGACCAGCGCGACCTGCTCGCCCGGTACGTGGACGCCTTCGAGCGGTACGACATGGACGCGCTGGCCAAGCTGCTGCACGAGGACGCGACCTTGTCGATGCCGCCGCTGAGCCTGTGGCTGCGCGGTCCAGAGCAGATCAGGGCGTGGATGCTGGGAACGGGCAGCGGGTGCCGTGGATCCAGGCTCGTCCCCGCTGCGGCCAACGGCACGCCGGCGTTCGGGCAGTACCGCCCCAGCGGCCCGGGTGGGCGGCACGAGCCGTGGGCCTTGGTCGTGCTCGAAATCTCCAGAGGACGCATCGCGGGTCTCAACTCGTTCCTGGACACCGAGCGGTTGTTTCCGCTTTTCGGCTTGCCGCCGACGCCACCGACAGAGTGGGCGCGGCATCCACAGACACAGACCCAGGCAAGGTAGGCTCGCGGCGCAAGGAGTCCAACTGTCGCCGAGGAGCTCTGACGGCTGGTGAACACCCAGACTACGGAGGCCCTGGTCCCAACTGTCGCTGCCGCCAAGGCCGACCAGGCCGATGTGGGAGAGCCGGATCTCGGCCCGACGCTGCGTCCTAAGCGCAAGTTCCCGCAACCGCCGCCGCTGGAGCACCACGGTCCCGCCCGCGTCGTTGCGCTGTGCAACCAGAAGGGCGGTGTGGGTAAGACCACGACGGCCATCAACCTCGGCGCCGCGCTGGCCGACTATGGCCGCAAGGTCCTGCTGATCGACTTCGACCCGCAGGCGGCGCTCACCGACGGGCTCGGCTTTCGAGGTCGCGACTTCGAGGAGTCGTCGATCTACAGCCTGCTGATGGACGGGGGTGACGCCGCCGAGTTGGTCGTCCAGACTCCGATTCCCGGTATGGACCTGCTGCCCAGCCATATCAACCTGTCCGCCGCCGAACTCCAACTCGTCACCGAGGTCGCGCGCGAGCAGGCCCTGGAACGGGCGATCAAGCCGTTGCTCCCCGACTACGACGTCGCTTTGATCGACTGCCAGCCGTCGCTGGGCATGTTGACCATCAATGCCCTTACCGCCGCCAACAGTGTGATCATTCCGGTCGAGTGCGAGTACTTCGCGCTGCGAGGGGTGGCCCTACTGCTCGCGACGATCGAGAAGGTCCAGCGCCGGATCAACCCGGATCTCGTGATAGACGGGGTCGTCGCGACGCGGTACGACGGCCGCACCGTGCACGGCAAAGAGATCCTCGAGCGCCTTATCGAGGGGTTCGGCGAGCAGTTGTTCTACTCCGTCATCGGCCGCACGGTGAAGTTCCCCGAAACCACGGCGGGCGGCCTGCCGATCACCACGATCGCGCCCTCGTCACCCGGCGCCAAGGCCTACCGCCAGCTGGCCAGGGAGGTGCTGCTTCGGTGGGCGTCGGCCTCCACCACGCAGTGAGCGACGGCGAGTTCACGAGCTGGGCAGGAGAGAGCAGCGGCAAACGGTTCGAAGTCCACCTGGAGAACTTCGAGGGTCCGTTCGACCTTTTGCTCAACCTCATCGCGAAGCACAAACTCGACGTCACCGAGGTGGCCCTGTCGCGGGTCACCGACGAGTTCATCGCGTACATCGGGGCGTACGGACCTGAGTGGGACCTCGATCAGGCCAGCGAGTTCCTCGTCGTGGCCGCGACATTGCTCGACCTGAAGGCGGCCCGGCTGCTGCCCAGCGGTGAGGTCGAGGACGAGGAAGACCTTGCTCTGCTCGAGGCGCGCGATCTGCTGTTCGCCCGCCTGCTGCAGTACCGCGCATACAAGGAGATCGCGGCAATCCTGGCCGCGCGGATGGCCGAGGAGTCAAAGCGGTTTCCGCGAGCGGTCGGCCTCGAGGAGCGGTACGCCGCGGCTCTGCCGGAAGTGGTCGTCGGACTGGGGCCGCACGAGTTGGCGGCCCTCGCATCGAAGGTGCTCGAACCCAAGCCGGTGCCTACGGTCGGCACCGCGCATCTGCACCAGAACCGGGTCAGCGTACGTGAACAGGCGGCAGTCCTCGTCGATCGGCTCCGCCGTCAGCAGCAGGCGACGTTCCGGGCTCTGGCCGCCGACTGCCCGACTACGCTTCACGTGGTCGCCAGGTTCCTGGCGCTGCTTGAGCTCTACCGAGAGAAAGCGGTGACGTTCGAGCAGCTCACCCCGTTGGGAGAGCTCACTGTCCGGTGGACCGGCGACATCGAAAGCGACGTTGCCGTGGGTGACGAGTTCGACGAACCGGCTGGTCAGGCCACGCGAGACGCGGAAGGAGGCGAGCAGCGATGAACCGCGATGCCGAGCCGAGCCTGTCGGCGGCCATCGAGGCCGTGCTGCTCGTCGTGGACGAGCCGGTGGCGGAGGTGACGCTCGCCCAGGTGCTGGAGCGGCCCACGGACGAGGTGGCGGTCACCCTGCGAGAGTTGGCCGAGGACTACCGGGCGGCCGGACGAGGGTTCGAGTTGCGCGAGATCGCGGGCGGGTGGCGCCTTTACACGAATCCGGCGTGTGCCGCCATCGTCGAGCGGTTCGTCCTGGACGGCCAGCAGGCTCGGCTCACTCAAGCCGCGCTGGAAACGCTGGCCGTGGTCGCGTACAAGCAGCCGGTGAGCCGCGCCCGGGTGTCGGCCGTCCGCGGCGTCAACTGTGACGGCGTCATGCGCACGCTGGTAACTCGGGGGCTCGTCGAGGAGGCGGGCATGGACGCCGAGTCCGGCGCCACACTGTTCCGCACGTCCTCGTACTTCCTCGAGCGTTTGGGCATGTCCTCGCTCGACGAACTGCCACCCCTGGCGCCGTACCTGCCGGACGTCGGCGAGGTCGACGGCGACTATGCCGGCGGGTGACGGCGGCGTCCGGCTGCAGAAGGTCCTCGCGGCCGCGGGGGTGGGCAGCCGGCGCGCCTGCGAGGCGATGATCGCCGCCGGCCGGGTCGAGGTCGACGGCGAGGTCGTTCGGACCATGGGCGTTCGGGTGGACCCGACGAGCGCGGTGATCAAGGTCGACGGGATGCGGATCACGACGCAGGAGTCGGGCCTCGTCCACTTGGCCCTGAACAAGCCACGGGGCGTGGTCAGCACGATGAGCGATCCGGAGGGTCGGCCGAGCCTGGGCGACTACGTCAGGAACCGGCGGGAGCGGCTATTCCACGTGGGACGCTTGGACGCCGACACCGAAGGTCTCATCCTGCTCACCAACGACGGCGAGCTGGCTCATCGGTTGACCCACCCGAGCTACGAGGTGCCCAAGACCTATCTGGCCGAAGTGGTCGGTCCGATCGCGCGCGACCTGGGCAAGCGGCTCAGGAACGGCATCGAGCTGGACGATGGGCTGGTGACCGTCGATGAATTCCGTGTGGTGAGCCGGTCCGGCGCTCGGATCATGCTCGAGCTGGTCCTGCACGAGGGCCGCAAGCATGTCGTGCGCCGCCTGCTCGATTCGGTGGGGTATCCCGTGGAGCGGTTGGTGCGCACGGACCTCGGACCGATCAAGCTGGGCGACCTGCGGGTTGGAAACACCCGCCGGCTCACCCCCGACGAGGTCGGCGCGCTCTACCGGGCAGTAGGCCTGTAGCCGTCATGGCCGTACATGCGCTGCGCGGGGCTACCCAGCTCGACGTAGACGAACGTGAACACCTTCTCGACCGGGTGGCCGAGCTGGTGCGCGAGCTGATGCGCCGGAACAATCTCACATCGGAGGATCTGATCAGCATCGTGTTCACTGCCACCGCCGATGTCCGGTCGGAGTTTCCGGCCTACGCCGCGCGTGCGATAGGCATCACCGACGTGCCGCTGTTGTGTGCGCAGGAGCTCGACGTCGTCGGCGCAATGCCCCGCGTGGTGCGCTTGCTCGCGCACGCCGAAACCGACCTGCCCCGCGACAAGGTCCGGCATGTGTACCTGCACGGCGCCCGCGAACTGCGAACGGATCTACCGCGATGACCGCCCAGAACGGCAGCGTCCTGGCCGGCGGGGTGCTGATCGTCGGTACCGGCCTGCTCGGTACGTCCCTTGGCCTGGCACTACGCCGGGCGGAGGTGGATGTGCGGCTCAGGGACGCGAATCCCGAGGCGCTCGCCGAAGCTGTACGGCTCGGTGCCGGCCGGGCGGACGACGGCACC
>DATHUM010000058.1:0-7826 GCA_035462225.1 Jiangellaceae bacterium
GGTGGTCATGACTCTCGCCGTGTTCGCGTACGCGAACGGTGCGGTACTGGGCGCCAGCGGCTTCGCTGCGGTCTACATGGCCGCCCTTGTACTCGGCAACTCGCAGCTGCCGCACCGGATGGCTACCAGGTCGTTCGCCGAGGGATTGGCTTGGCTCGCCCAGATCGGGATGTTCGTCATGTTGGGGCTGCTCTCCTCGCCCAGCGACATGCCCGGAGCGATTGTGCCGGCGCTTGTCGCAGGGAGCGGGCTGATACTGGTCGCCCGACCGCTTGCCGTCCTGCTCTCGTGTTTGCCGTTCCGCATTCCGCTCAGAGAACAGGCATTCCTCTCCTGGGCCGGGCTCCGGGGTGCGATTCCAGTGGTCCTGGCCACGATTCCGCTCGCCGACGAGCATGAGGACGCTGGGTGGCTGTTCGCTGTCGTCTTCATCGTTGCGGTCGTGTTCACGACACTCCAGGCGCCGACTCTGCCCTGGGCCGCCCGCAGGTTAGGAGTGGGCGGGGATGCGACGCCGCGGGACGCCGAGCTGGAATCGGCTCCTCTCGAACGGGTGGCGGCCGATCTGATCCAGGTGCGGGTGCCACCAGGCTCTCGGCTTCATGGTGTGGAGGTGGGCGAACTGCGGTTGCCGCCAGGAGTCGCCGTATCACTGATAGTGCGGGCCGACGAGAGCTTCGTGCCCGAGGGACGCACCAGGCTTCGGGTCGGTGACGAACTCCTCATCGTCTCCCCGCGCGCCCTTCGCGACGCCACCGAGCAGCGGCTTCGTGCTGTCGGACGGCGGGGGCGGCTCGCGGGGTGGGTCGATCGGTCGGACGAGTAGTCAGCAGGCCGGCAGCGGCTCGACGGTGCTCTCTGGATCAGGTTCAGGATTCTGCGGGCCGATGGCTTCGAACCGCTCGCCCAGGACGAGGTCGACGACCTCGTCCTCACGCTCGACCGGGACGAACGTAGCACCCGGGAACTGAGACATGATCAACTGCACGGCCAGGTTTTCGGCATTCGCGGCCCGGACCTCGGCCACCCCCGTGATCGACCTGCTCTGGGGGTCGTTCGCGACGTCGAGTATGACGTACCCCTGCTCCCGCATCTCCCGGGCGACCTGACTGGCCAACCCGTTCCGGCTGGTGCCGTTGTAGATGTTGATGTTGATCTCTGCTGGCGGCGGAGCCTCTGTCGGCACTGCCACCGCACAGGCGGGCGCCTGCACGACCGGTTCGCTGTCGTCTTCGGTCGCAGCCGGCTCGGTGACCACATGCCAGGCGTACCAGGCCGCCCAGACGACAAGGCCGGTGAGGACGACCAGGGTGATCGCGGTACGGATCCGGCGGTACCGGCGCCGGTGCCGGACATCGTCCTCAAGCGGCGGGTGGACGGCCATCGACGCTCCGGGTGGTGGGGAAGTTACATTCGCGAGCCTATCCGCGACGCGGGCTTTTCGCTTACCAAGGTAAGCACTCGGGCGTAGATGACCGGCCGCTGCTGAAGCGCGGCCCGCAACGCCCGGTGCAGCCCGTCCTCGAGGTACAACTCGCCTTCCCATTCCACAACGTGAGCGAACAGGTCGCCGTAGAAGGTGGAGTCGGCGGCCAGGAGAGTCTCGAGGTCGAGCGTCCGCTTGGTCGTGATGAGCTCGTCGAGCCGGACCTGACGTGGCGCTAGCTCAGACCACGCGCGCAGGCTGGTGTCGTGTTCTGGGTAGGGGCGCCCGTCACCGACTCGTTTAAAGATCACCCCCCATAGTGTATTCGGTCCTCGCTAGGCTGCTGCGTGATCGGTGGGAGGGCGCGATGGCCGAGCGCGATGTTGTCGAGATCGTCCAACAGGGATACGCGTTCGACGCGGCTTGCATCGAACTGGGCGCGTTGGTCGTCGACGGTAAGCCGCAGCCGGATGCCAAGATCCGCGTCCCCTTGGGCATGCTCAACCGGCACGGCCTCGTCGCAGGGGCGACCGGCACCGGAAAGACGGTGACGTTGCAGGTGATGGCCGAGCAACTGTCGATGGCCGGAGTTCCGGTGTTCGCAGCCGACATCAAGGGTGATCTCACCGGCCTGGCGTCGCCCGGTATGCCGAGTAGGAAGCTGTCCAGGCGCACGGACGCTATCGGGCAGGCGTGGGAGCCGGCCGGATTCCCGGTCGAGCTGCTGCGGCTCGGCGAATCGGACGTCGGAATCCCTGTCAGGGCCACCGTCACCTCGTTCGGACCTACGCTGCTGTCGAAGGTGCTGCGGCTCAACCAGACCCAGGAGAGTTCGCTCGGGCTGGTGTTCCACTACGCCGACAAGGCGGGACTGCCGCTGGTCGATCTGAAAGACCTGCGGGCAGTGATCCAGCATCTGGTGTCGGACGAGGGAAAGAAGGATCTTGAGAACCTCGGCGGGCTAGCCAAGCAGACGGCCGGTGTGATTCTGCGCGAGCTGGTCAACTTCTCGGCGGCCGGCGGTGAGGAGTTCTTCGGCGAGCCCGAGTTCGACGTCCACGATCTGCTCCGCAGGAGCGATGACGGCCGCGGCGTGATCACGCTGCTCGAGCTACCCGGCGTCCACGACAAGCCGGTTCTCTTCTCGACCTTTCTGTTGTGGCTGATTGCTGAGCTGTTCGAGGTCATGCCGGAGGTCGGCGATATCGAAAAGCCGAAGCTGGTGTTCTTCTTCGAGGAGGCGCACCTGCTGTTCACCGACGCGTCCCGCGACTTCCTGACGGCCCTGATCCAGACGGCGCGATTGATCCGATCCAAGGGGATAGGTGTCTTCTTCGTCACCCAGACGCCGAAGGACATCCACGAGGACGTGCTGGCGCAGCTCGGCAGCCGGGTGCAGCACCAGTTGCGCGCCTTCACGCCCAACGACGCGGACGCGCTGAAGGCGAGCGTGCGAACCTATCCGACCTCGACATACGACTTGGAGAAGCTCCTTCAAGAGCTGGGCATCGGCGAAGCGGTCGTGACGGTGATGTCGGAGAAGGGCGCGCCGACCCCGGTGGCGCATGCGATGTTGCCGGCACCGCAGTCGAAGATGGCGCCGTCGGACGCGCCGCGACTGGATGAGATCATTAGCGGGTCGCCGCTGGCCCCGAAGTACACCGAGACGGTGGATCGGAGCTCCGCGTACGAGATGTTGATGAGCGAGATCGCGGCGGCATCGGCCGAACCGGGGCCTGCTGATGCGCCGGCCCCGACCGGTACGACTCCAGCGCCTACCATGCCATCGCAGACGACGGTTCCATCGGACGACCCGTACGCGGGCATGACACCTGAACAGCGGCTGGAGGCAGAGATCCTCGGGACGTTGTCGGGGCCGGGGGCCGGCCGCGGTAAGGCGACGAGGGCGAAGCGATCACCGGCACCGTCCTCGCGGTCCGCCGGCGAGTCACTGATCGAGACGTTTCTCAAGTCGGCGGCGCAATCGCTGGGCAAAGAGATCTCGCGCGGGGTCTTCGGAAACCGGCGCCGCCGTTAGCCGGCTCGCGTCCGCCGGCGGCGCACCGGGGCTTGGAAAGCGCCTTTACTTGTCCTCGAGTTCCTGGGCACACACCTCGGTCAGCTCGGCGAGGTATTCGGCCAGCGGTTGCAGTCCCGCCTCGGCTCGTCGCTCGTCGACGCTGTCCTCATCGGCGATCGGGCCCGGCACGGCTTCGCCGTCGACGCAGCCAATCTGGGTGCCGTAGATTTGCGGCTCGCCCCGGTTGGTCGCCACCCGGTCCTCCAGGTAGGCGAGCTCGGTCGGGTCCGCCTCTTCATCCTCCACGGCCTCGCGCATCAGCTCCAGCGCGCGTTCCTGGAACTCCACGTCCTGGTCGGAGTGCTGCGCGATGACCCAGGCCGCTGTCGCCCCGTCGGTGCCGACGAGTGACCGGGTGGGCCACCCGAATTCGCTGATGATCTCGGCCAGGCGGTTCGTCCGCTGGCCATCGTCGTTCTCGGCGACCTGGCCGGTGCGCTCAGCCTGGTCCGCAGCCTGCATTTCGACCAGCTCAGCCCGTAGTTCGGCATTGAGCTCGACTTCCGGTTCCGAGCTGCAGGACGTCGTCGCGGCTGCCGTTGCGACCGCGACGACGAGGAGATTGGCCAGCCGGCGGGAAAGCATAGGGGCCACTGTAGCGAGCAAGTTGATCTTTCGGGATGCGCGGTGGTCGGCGTCTAACATCACACGTCGCGGAGCTGGACCGCGGCTACTCCTGCAGCGACCGCCGCACCGGTGTACACGGCGAGTACACCGATGCCCGCCCAGGGCTGGACAGCCAGCCGGTCAAGGTTGGTCGTTGCCTGGACGGCGAGCCCGGCCGGCATCGGCGAATACGTCTGGAGCCGGTCGGACCAGACCGGATCGCTCACCAGGTAAGCCGCGATCGAGAACAGGTAGAGAACCGTCAGCGTGACGGTGATGGCGCCGGCGGTGTCCCGGATCAGGGCTCCGATTCCGAGGCTCAGCAGTGCGACGAGGGTGAGATAAAGGACGGTACCTGCGGACGCCCGGAGGGTCGGGCCATCTGCGAACGAAAGCGGCTCGTAGCCGTTCTCGATCGTGAAGCCATTGTCCGGCAGGATGATCCGCCCGGCCGCCACCGAGCCCAGCACGCCCACGGCTCCCGCGGTCGCGACGACGATGCTGACAGATATCGCCTTGGCAATCATGACGGCCGGGCGCCTGGGCATCACCGCGAAGGTCGTCTGGATCATCCGGGTGCCGAACTCGCTGGTCACGGTGAGCGTGGCGAGCACAACGACTGCGGACTGGCTGAGCCAGACCCCGGTCAGCGCGAGCTTCGTGGTGTCCTCGAAGCACTCGGTCGCCGATGGGCACTGCGAGGTGTCGACCGACGCCGTCGCGAGAGCGCCGAGCAGGACGGTCGACGCCGCAACGGCGAGCGCCAACCACGCTGTGCTCGGCACGGTGCGCAGCTTGGTCCATTCGGCGACGACGAGTCGTGCCGTCATGCGTCCCGCCTGTTCAGCAGCCAGCCGGCGAGTACCAATGTCCCTGCCGCATACGCGAGCAGGACGACGAGCCCTTCGAGTGGAGCGATCATCGCGACCGGATCGACCAGGTGCTCCGTCGGCTCCACCACGCGCTGGAGCGCGAAGCCGCCGGCGGGGGTGAGTCGCATCAGCCAGCCCGCGGGTCCGGCAGGCAGGCCGAACCCGGCCAGCAACGGAAGGACCGTCAAGGCGATGACCAGCGTGATCGCACTGGCGCTGCGCCGGGTGATGACAGCTATGCACAGGCTTAGCACGGCAACCAGCGCGAGCAGAAGCGCGCTGCCGGTGATCGCGCGCCAGACGATCGGGTCGGACAGCGACATCGTGTCGAACGCCGGGGGCGCGAAGCCGTTCTCGCGCAGTATGGGCTGGCCCAATTGGAACGAGATCAACGCAGCGATCAACCCGACCGTGAACGCAACTCCGGCGATCACGACCGCCTTCGTGGCGAGCACTCGTCCCCGTTGCGGGCTCACCGTGAAGCTGGTGCGAATCATCCCGTGCTTGTACTCGGTCGTGACGTACAGCACCCCCACGGCGCAGACGACGACCACACCGACGATGAACCCGATGAGACTGAGCTGTACGACATCGTCGCCTGGCCCGGAGTACGCGGCGATATCGCCCGAGCCGGCGATGGTGAAACGGCCCTGGGCCTCGGTGAACTGGCCCACGCCAGGCAGCCCGATGCCGTTACCGCGCCAGAAACCGGTCCGGCCGGGTTCGAGCGAGACGTTGTCGAACTCAGCGGCACTGATCGTGGACGTCTGGCCGACCGCTGTGCTGCCGAACTGGCGCTCGACGACGACGCCGTCTGGAGATCCGACGAGCATGCCGACTTCGATCGTGTCCGGCAGTTCGGGAACGTCCACTTCACCGACCTCGGACCAGCGGGTGCCGTCTGCCGACTCGAAACCCGTGATCGTGGCTCCGGTGCGGGTCAGGCGGAGATATCGGGGTGCCGCTTCCGTGCTGCCGGTGTGCACGGTTTCGAAGTTGGCGTCCATTCGCACCCCGTCGCCCGGCGTCACCACGATCGCCGCGTAGGCCGAGCCGGCCTCGGTGGACTCCTTGATCACCAGGCCGGCCATCGCCCCGGCCTCGGGCTCGGCCGTCGACGCGTCGAGCGCTCTTCCCTCCTGGCTCACGACCTGCGCCGTGATGGTCAAATCACCGCTCGCCGGCTGGTGGACGAAATGGAAGGAATCCTGGACCGGCCGTCCGTCCGGGCCCGGCACATAGAGGTCCCAGATCGCGGCGTTCTCATCCGTACCGCTGCCTGATGCCGACAGCACCGACATCAGGACGGTCAGCACGATCGCGGCCAGCATGGCCATTACCCACCGGGGAACGGACCAGAACTTCGTCCACTCGGCTAGAAGGACTCGACCCGCACGGCCTCGACCCTCTGCGGTAGCGCGGTCGGAAAGGCGTGTCGTCACGATGCCTCCATGGGTGATGCCGCGCTGAACTCGCCGGCATCTCGGGTGAGGTTCAGGTAGGCCTCCTCGAGGGTGGCGCGGTAGCCGGAGACCTCCGAGAACGGCAACTCGCTGGCGGCGAGTAGAGCGATGGCCCGCTGAGCCGACAGGCCGGTCACAATGAGCACACCGTGATCGATCACGCCCACGCTCGCGCCCTCTTGGGTGAGCACAGTGATCGCCTCGGACACTGCCGTCGTACGCACCGCAACGCGTCCCCGCGACGCGGCCGTCAGCAAATCTTGGACGCTCGTGTCCGCGATCCGCTTGCCGCGGCCGATCACTACGAGGTGGTCCGCGCTGCCTTCCAGCTCGCTCATGAGGTGGCTGGAGACGAGCACCGCGCGGCCCTCGGTGGCGAGCCGGCGCAGCAGGCCCCGGATCCATCGGATTCCTTCGGGATCGAGCCCGTTGACCGGTTCGTCGAAGATCAGTGCCGGAGGATCTCCGAGCAGGGCTCCGGCGATGCCGAGCCGCTGTCGCATGCCGAGCGAGAATCCCCCAACCCGCCGCCGTGCCGCTGAGCTCAACCCGACGAGCTCGATCACCTCGTCAACGCGGCGCTTCGGGATGCCGCTGGCGTGAGCCATCCACAGCAGGTGATCGCGGGCGCGCCGCCCCGGGTGGACAGCGCCCGCGTCAAGAAGCGCGCCTACGTGGCGGATGGGGTTCCGCAGCGACGCGTAAGGCCGGCCGCCGATCAGCGCAGTGCCCTCGTCCGCCGAATCCAGTCCCAGGATCACCCGCATGGTGGTCGATTTGCCGGCACCGTTGGGGCCGACCAATCCCGTCACTTGGCCGGACCGGATGGTGAACGACAACCCGTCGACGGCAACGGTCGGTCCGTACCGCTTGCGGAGGTCGCGGACCTCGATGTCTGTGGTCATGTGCAGAACGGTAGGAGCGGCACTGACGCGGGTCGTCACGGTCGGGAGCCATTGTGGCCCGGGCGGCATCCCTCGGGTGGGGGATGCCGAGCTCCCGACCAGGAGTGACGCTGACAGTGTGGAATTCGCGAGACAATGCGTGCGTGGGTCCGGCACAGGCGTCCTTCGGTCATGAGGGTCGGCGGTTGGGCACGCTCGCTGCCGCGCCCTGGCTACCGGCCGCTGCGACGGTGCTGCTCGCGACATCGGCTGTGGCCGAGGTGCTGCTGTGGTGGCCCTTCGTCGTGGGCAACCGGGCGTTCGCGCTGCTGCTGGCCGTTGGCGCAACGGTGCCGGTGATGTTCGCTCGGGCTCACCTTGTCGCGTCGGCCGCCCTGGCGACGGTGTCCGGCGTGCTGACGGTCGCGACGTTCGAGCGCGTCACCGGCGCTGCAATCGTGGCCCTCGTGGCGACGCTGTATCTGCTCGGTCGGC
>DATHUM010000059.1:0-7704 GCA_035462225.1 Jiangellaceae bacterium
CGCCCTGCTGGCCGGGCTGGCGGCGGACCGAGGCGCGAGCCTGGTGGCGGTCGAGCAGCACGAGCACCGTGCGCGGCTCGTCGAGCGCGCGCTCGCCGGCGCCGCTGGGGACCACCGGGTGATCGTGGCCGACGGACGCGACCCGCTGCCGGACACGGGTCCATTCGACCGGGTGCTGCTCGATGCACCGTGCAGCGGCCTGGGCGCGCTGCGCCGGCGACCCGAAGCACGGTGGCGGCGCCGACCCGCGGACATCGCCGCGCTGCGACCGCTGCAAGTCGAATTGCTCGAAGCGGCGCTGACGGCGGCACGTCCAGGAGGCGTCGTCGCATACATCACCTGCTCGCCGCATCTGGCAGAGACCGCCACGGTGGTGGGCGACGCACTCGGCGGCCGCAACGACGTGGAGCGGATGGACGCCCGTCGTTACCTGCCCGACATGCCCGACCTTGGCGATGGGCCGGACGTGCAGCTGTGGCCGCACCGGCACAGCACCGACGCTATGTATCTCGCGCTGCTGCGGCGCCGCTAGAAGCCTGCGAAGGCGGTAGTGCTGACGGCGCGCGGGGAGCCGCTCGGCGGTCGTCGCCCAGCGGCTCCCATGCGGTTTGCCGTCGGGTCCCTTACGGCACGATGTTGTGGTTGCTGCGGAACAGGTTGGCCGGGTCGTACTGCCGCTTGATCGCTACCAGGCGCTGGTAAGTGCTCGCCGGGTAGGCCTCGCCGATGCGCTCTGCACCGTCTACGCCCAGCAAGCCGGGATATGCGCCTGGCCCCTGCTGAATCCGGTCGGAGAGTTTGGTGACCCACGCCTGCTGCTCGGCCAGGCCGTCAAGGTCGTGGGCCATGGCCGCGACGTTGATCATCGCCTTGCGATTCCGGTGAGCGAACGCGGTCGCGTCGGCGGGCACCCGCGCGATCGCGCCGCCGAGAACCCGGAACTGCACGGCTGACATCATGGCGGTCGAGGCCTGCAGTGATTCGATCACAGCCGCACTGAACGACTCGTCGATGGTGTCGGCGAAGAAGACGCGACCGGCAGCGATCGGGTGGAAGCCGGCCTGCTCGGGTGGAAACATCTCGAGGTACGACTTCGGGGCCACCATATCGGCCAGTGGCGTCGCGATCGCCCGGAACGGGGCCATCGCCCGCTCGGCCGCGTCGGGCGGGCCGACATAGGCCATCAGCGCCATGACCACCAGCTGACCGTGAACCTCCGGCGGCAGGAACGGCATCGGAGGCGCCACCATCGCCATCATGATCGCCGACAGCTCCTCCGGAGCGGCGTCGGCTTCCGCTACGAAGCGGGTGATGACCTCAGGGGTTCCCGGCAGGATCAGCATGCCGCCGGTGAACTGGCTGACGTCGCGAAGCCGGTACTTGAACCGCGTCGCCACGCCGAAGTTGCCGCCGCCGCCGCGGATCGCCCAGAACAGGTCGGGGTGATTGTCCTCGTCGACTCGCAGCCGCTGCCCGTCGGCCGTGACGATCTCGGCGGCAAGCAGTTCGTCGATGGTCATGCCGTACTTGCGCGAGAGGTAGCCGACCCCACCGGCGAGGGTGATGCCGCCCAGGCCGACGGTCGCAGAGTCGCCGAAGCCGGTGGCGAGCCCGTGCTCACCAGCGGCGGCGAGGTACGCACCGGCCGTGGCGCCGGCCTGCGCCCAGGCGGTCCTGCCGTCGGGATCGATGCGGACCTCGTTGAGATCACGAACGTCGAGCACGAGCCCACCGTCGTTGGTGCTGTGGCCGGCGCTGCTGTGGCCGCCGTTGCGCACCGCCAGCGGCACATCTGAGTCGGCGGCCAGCGAGACGATCCGTGCCACGTCGGCGTCATCGGCCGGGCGGGCGACCGCCGCGGGGCGACCGTCGAAGTTGCCCATGACCACTGCCCGGACGTCGTCGTAGCCGGAGTCGTCCGGAGTGATGACCGCACCGTCGACGGTGCTGCGCAAGCGCGCGATGAGATCTGTTGTGGCTGTCGATGTCTGCACCGATGGCTCCCCGCAGTAGATGGGATCGAGGTCTTTCATGTCAGTCGCGATCGTAGGTGTCGGCACTGACAGAGTCGGTGCCGTGCGCCCGCGATCGCTGCTATGCGACGCTACAAGTTGAAGATTGGTTCAAGTCAACTCATTAGGTGCGGTCTCTCAGCGATCCCTCAGCATCGGCTAGCCTGCGCTGTCGTGGGCATTCAGATCTCGCCGAGCATCCTGAACTCGGATTTCGCCAATCTCGAGGCCGAAATCCGCCGCATACACAATGCCGACTGGGTGCACGTCGACGTGATGGACAACCACTTCGTACCCAACCTGACCATCGGCCTGCCGGTCGTGGAGGCGATCCTGGCCAGGACGTCCCTACCGGTCGACTGTCACCTGATGATCGATGATCCGGACCGGTGGGCTGCCGCGTACGCCGAAGCGGGGGCGGGCAGCGTGACGTTCCATATCGAGGCGGCAGCCGCACCGGGGCGGCTGGCCCGTGAACTGCGCAGCCGGGGGACGCGGGCCGGCATCGCCGTGCGTCCGGCGACTCCCGTCGAGCCGCTCGAGGATCTGCTGACCGAGGTGGACATGCTGCTGGTGATGACCGTCGAGCCTGGCTTCGGCGGCCAGGACTTCCTGGACATCTGCCTGCCGAAGATCCGGCGCGCCCGCGAGATGGTCACCAAGTCCGGACTCGACGTGTGGATCCAGGTCGACGGCGGCGTGTCCGCCGAGACGATCGAACGGTGCGCCGACGCCGGAGCCGACGTGTTCGTGGCCGGATCGGCCGTGTACCAGGCCGAGGACGCCGCAGGCGCCGTCGACGAGCTTCGCGAGCTTGCCAGCGCTGCCGCGCATTGACAGGGCATACATACCGTCATGCCGCCGGAAGGTTTGGCGTCTGTGGGTGGTTAGACTTCAGCGAAAGCACCCGCGTGCTCCGGGGTCGGTGAAAGTCCGAACCGGCGGTTACAGTCCGCGACCCGGTCCAGCCCGCTCAGGCGAGATGGCCCGGTTGACTCGGTGAAACTCCGAGACCGACGGTGAAAGTCCGGATGGGAGGCAGCGCGCGCGAGGTGTCTCGGCGCCCAGCGTCCGATACGCCCCGACTGTGCGTGCGTCCTCGCACGACTCCCCGGAGCCCGCCCGAGACGAGGAGCGCCGGGGAATGGCCAGCCCAGCCGAGATCGCGGCGATGCGCCGCGCCCTGACGCTCGCCGAGACACCGGGAGTCCCGTTGGGGCCGAACCCGCGGGTCGGATGCGTCCTGCTCGATCCCGGCGGCGCGTCGATCGCGGTGGGCTACCATCGCGGGGCGGGGCATCCGCACGCCGAGGTCGACGCTCTCATGGCGGCCGGCGAGCGGGCCCGCGGTGCCACCGCGGTCGTCACGCTCGAGCCCTGCAATCACACCGGCCGCACCGGTCCATGCGCGGACGCATTGCTGGCGGCGGGCATCGCCCGCGTCGTGTACGCCCAGCAAGACGGCAATCCGATGGCCCGTGGCGGCGGCGAGACACTGCGCGCCGCCGGTGTCGACGTCGAAGGCGGGGTGCTGGCCGACGAGGCCCGCGCGGTCAATCCGATGTGGACGTTCGCGGTCGAGAACGGCCGGCCGTTCGTCACCTGGAAGTACGCCGCAACGCTGGACGGGCGCAGCGCGGCCGCCGACGGCAGCAGCCGGTGGATCACCTCGCCCGAGGCGCGCGGCGACGTGCACCGGCTCCGTGCCGAGTGCGACGCGATCCTGGTCAGTACCGAGACGGTACTCGCCGACAATCCGCAGTTGACCGTGCGCGACGCGGCGGGCGAGCCGCTCGGGCGTGGCCACCGGCCGCTGCGGGTCGTGATGGGACGCCGCGGCGTGCCGGCCGAAGCGGCCGTCCTCGACGGCGCCGCCGACACGTTGGTGCTGAACACCCGCGATCCGGCGGCGGTGCTCAAGCGGCTGCTCGATGAGGATTGCCAGCACGTGCTGCTCGAGGGCGGGCCCACGCTGGCCGGCGCATTCCTGCGAGCAGGGCTGGTCGACCGCGTGATCGCTTACCTGGCACCGGCGTTGCTCGGCGCGGGTCCGGCTGCACTCTCCGACGCCGGCGTCGGAACGATCGCCGACGCCATCAGGCTCGAAATCATCGATATCGCACGGGTGGGATCGGACGTCCGGCTCACCGCGGTCAGAAGGGAACACACCTGATGTTCACGGGAATCGTGGAGGAACTGGGTGAGGTGGTGGCGCTCGACCTCGACCACGACTCGGCTCGGTTGGGCGTCAAGGCCCCTGTGGTCAGCGCCGATGCAGTACACGGCGCCTCGATCGCGGTCAACGGCGTGTGCCTCACGGTGGTCGACGTGCAGGGCGAAGTCTTCGCCGCGGACGTTATGCGGGTGACGCTCGAGCGATCGACGCTCGGCGGATTGCGTACCGGTGAGCGGGTCAACCTCGAGCGTGCGGTCCGCGCCGGTGATCGGCTCGGCGGGCACATCGTGCAGGGCCACGTCGACGGCATCGACGAGGTGCAGAGCAGGACGCCGGGGGAGCGCTGGGACGTCGTCCGGATCGGGTTGCCGCCGACATTGGCCCGCTATGTGGTCGAGAAGGGCTCGATCGCCGTCGACGGTGTTTCGCTGACGGTGTCGGCTCTGGGGGACGACTGGTTCGAGATCAGTCTGATCCCGACGACGCTCGAACTGACGACGCTCGGGCTCCGCAAACCCGGGGAATGGGTGAACCTGGAGGTCGACGTGATCGCAAAGTATGTGGAGCGGCTGGGACGGTTCCCGAGATGACCGCGATCAGGCTGGACAGCATCGAGCGGGCGATCTCGGACATCGCCGCAGGCAGAGGCGTGGTGGTTGTGGACGACGAGGACCGCGAGAACGAGGGTGACCTGATCTTCGCGGCTCGAAAGGCCACGCCCGAGCTGATGGGATTCATGATCCGGCACACCTCCGGGGTGGTGTGTGTGCCGATGCTGGGAGCGGACCTGGACCGGCTCAAGCTGCCGCCCATGACCTTGATCAACGAGGATCGTAAAGGCACCGCCTACTCGGTGTCGGTCGACGCGCGCGACGGCATCACAACCGGTATCTCGGCCGCCGACAGGACGCGGACCGTCCGCGTGCTCAGCGACTCCGCGACCGAACCGTACGAGCTGACCCGTCCTGGGCACGTGTTCCCCCTCCGGGCAATGGACGGCGGCGTGCTTCGCCGCGCCGGCCACACTGAAGCAGCGGTCGACCTGGCGCGCCTGGCCGGGCTCACGCCGGCCGGGGTGGTCTGCGAGATCGTTCACGACGACGGTTCGATGATGCGGGCACCGGAACTGAGGGAGTTCGCCGACGATCACGGCCTGGCGATGATCTCCATCGCCGACCTCATCCGGTACCGGCGCCGGTACGAGTCACAGGTGGCCCGGGTGGCCGAGACCCGGCTGCCGACGGCACATGGGACGTTCCAGGCCATCGCCTACCGCGACACGGTCGACCGAAGCGAGCATGTCGCCCTGCTCATGGGCGACGTCGGCGACGGGATGCCGGTGCTGGTGCGCGTCCACTCCGAGTGCCTCACCGGCGACACGTTCGGGTCGGTCAGGTGCGACTGCGGGCCGCAGTTGCAGGCGGCGCTGGCGAAGGTTGCCGCCGAGGGCCGTGGCGTGGTGCTGTACATGCGGGGCCACGAGGGCCGCGGCATCGGGCTGGTCCACAAGCTGCGGGCGTACGAACTGCAGGACGCCGGACACGACACGGTCGACGCCAATCTGGAGCTCGGCCTGCCGGCGGACGCCCGTGACTACGGCACTGGGGCGCAGATTCTGGCCGATCTGGGAGTCAAGGAATTGCGGCTGCTGACCAACAACCCGGCGAAGCTGGCCGGCCTGGAGGGGTACGGGATGCGGGTGGTCGACCGGATAGGCCTGCCGATCTCACCCAACCCAGAGAACCTCCGTTACCTGCAGACCAAGCGTGACCGGATGGGCCACGACCTGCCCGGCCTGGGAAACTTCGAAGGGAGCCCGACGTGAGCGGAGCCGGAGCACCGCGGCTGGCACCGACCGGAGCCGGTGACCTGCGGCTGGCCGTTGTCGCCGCCCAGTGGCACGAAACGGTTATGAAGGGACTGCTGGAGGGCGCCCAGCGGGCCCTCGACGAGGCCTCGGTACGCGATCCGCTGATCGTTCGGGTACCCGGGTCGTTCGAGCTGCCGGTGGCCTGCGCGCGGCTGGCCCGATCCGGATACGACGCCGTCGTCGCTCTCGGCGTGGTAATCCGAGGCGGGACGCCACACTTCGAGTACGTCTGCCAGGCTGCCACCGAAGGTCTCACTCAGGTGTCCGTGCAGACCGGTGTTCCCGTCGGGTTCGGCGTCCTGACGTGCGACACCGAGGAGCAGGCGCTGGATCGCGCGGGCTTGCCGGGTTCGTCCGAAGACAAGGGCTACGAGGCCGCACAGGCGGCGATCGCTACCGCGCTCACGCTCCGCGGCGTGTCCGTGTAGTGGTCAGCCAAGCGGCCGACCGGCGAACGTCCGTACCCTGGACGGTTGTGAAGACGTTCGACGGGCTGTGGGCGGAACTGGCCGCCAAGGTCGACGCGGGTGACGCCGGCTCTGGAACGGTCGCGGCCGTGCAGCGTGGCGTGCACGAGGTCGGCAAGAAGGTGGTCGAGGAGGCGGCCGAAGCGTGGATGGCCGCGGAGCACGAGTCCGCCGAGCGGGCGGCGGAGGAGATCTCCCAACTGCTGTACCACGTCCAGGTCCTCATGCTCGCCCGGGGAATCACCCTGGACGACGTCTATGCGAGGTTGTAGGTGGCCATGCCGACGCTGCGGATCGCCGTCCCGAACAAGGGCACACTTGCCGAGCCCGCCGCCGAGATGCTGCGCGAAGCCGGGTACCGCCAGCGCGGTTCCGGCCGGGAACTGAGCCTGCGCGACCCGGACAACAGCGTCGAGTTCTTCTTTCTGCGCCCTCGCGACATCGCCGTCTACGTCGGCTCCGGGACGCTGGACGTCGGATTCACCGGTCGCGACCTGTTGCTCGACTCGGGCGCGCCTGCTCAGGAGATCCTGGCTTTGGACTTCGCCCACTCGACCTTCCGGTTCGCTGCCCGTCCCGGCACCGCCGCAAAGGTGGGCGATCTCGGCGGCCTGCGCGTTGCAACCTCGTACGCCGGCATTCTCGGCAAATACCTGGCCGACGCCGGCGTGGACGCCGAGGTCGTGCGACTCGACGGCGCGGTAGAGAACGCCATCGGCCTCGGCGTCGCGGACGTGATCGCCGACGTCGTGCAGACCGGATCGACGCTTCAGCAAGCGGGCTTGGAGATCTTCGGCGAGCCGATCCTGCGGTCCGAGGCCATCCTGATCAGCCGGGCCGGCGCGGAGCCGTCGCCACAAACGGCACTGCTGGTGCGCCGGCTGCAAGGCGTACTGACCGCTCGGCGGTACGTGATGATGGACTACGACATCCGGGCCGAGCGGGTCGACGAGGCCTGCGCGCTGACACCGGGTATCGAATCGCCGACGGTATCGCCCCTGCACCGGGAAGGCTGGGTGGCCGTGCGCGCGATGGTGCCGCGCGCCGAGGCGCAACGCGTGATGGACGATCTGTGGGAGATCGGCGCCCGCGGCATCCTGGTCACGGACATCCTCGCCACCCGCCTCTGACCCGCACCCCCGCTGATCATGCAAGAACGGGACGCGCGACACGCCGGCC
>DATHUM010000060.1:0-11091 GCA_035462225.1 Jiangellaceae bacterium
CGGCGGGGGATCCCGGTGCCGCTGAAGGTGCTGGACTCGCCGTACCGGGAGATCAACGGCCCGGTGCTGGATTATGTCAACGGGATCCGCCGCGAGAGCCCGCGCGATCTCGTGGTCGTGTACATCCCGGAGTACGTGCTCGGTCGCTGGTGGGAGCAGGTGCTGCACAACAAGAGCGCGCTGCGGCTGCGGACGCGGTTGATGTCCACCCCTGGTGTGATGGTCACGATGGTGCCGTGGCAGCTGCACTCGACCCGGGTAGGTGGTCGACCCTGACCGGCGAATCCGGAGAGTCGCCGCCGTCCATCGGCGATCTTGTCGAATTCGTTGTCGGACCGGTCGCGCACGGAGGCGTGTGCGTCGCGCGGCACGACGGGCGAGTGGTGTTCGTCCGCCACGCGCTACCGGGCGAACGGGTTCGGGCCCGGCTGACCGAGCTCCGCTCCCGGTACGGGCGTGCGGACGCGGTCGAAGTCCTGGAGCCGTCGCCGGATCGGGTGGCGGCGCCATGTCCGTTCGCCGGCCCGGGCCGATGCGGCGGGTGCGACTGGCAGCACGTGTCGGTCGCGGCCCAACGCGAGCTCAAGGCCGCGGTCGTCGCCGAACAGTTGCGGCGGCTCGCAGGCTTGGACACCACGGTTCACGTGGAGCCGGTCCCCGGGGCGCCGGCAGACGGCCTCGGGTGGCGAACGCGCGTGACCTTCGCCGTCGCGGGGGACGGGCGAGCCGGCCTGCGGCGGCACCGGTCTCACGCCATCGAGCCGATCGACGACTGCCTGATCGCCCACCCGCGTATCCGCGACCTCGACGTGCCCGGCCGGCTCTGGCCGGGAGCCGGATCGGTCGAGGCCATCGCGTCGTCGACAGGTGAGCAGTCCGTCGTGATCCGGTCTGCGAGCGAGAGCGGAGCAGTGCGGCTACCTGAGCTGCCGGAGGGTTCATCGGTGATCATCGACGGCGCCCGGATGAAGGGCCGCACGTATGTGACCGAACAGGCCGCCGGGCGCCCGTGGCGGGTCAGCGGTGGCGGATTCTGGCAAGTTCACCCCGGAGCGGCCGGCATCCTCGTCGACGCGGTCATGGCGGCGGTTCAACCCGGGCCGGGAGAGCGGGCGCTCGACCTGTACGCCGGGGTAGGACTGTTCGCCGGTGCGATGGCCTCCCGCGTCGGTCCGCAGGGTTCGGTCGTTGCGGTCGAATCGGACCGGCGAGCCGTCGCCGACGCCCGCAGGAACCTGCACGGCCTGCCGTGGGTGCGGCTGGTCCAGGGGAGCGTGGACACCTCGATTCCGGGCAAACCCGTGGACGTCGTGGTGCTGGATCCGCCACGATCGGGTGCCGGCGAGAAGGTGGTACGGCAGATCGCAGGGCTCGGGCCACGCGCGGTCGCCTACGTGGCGTGTGATCCGGCCGCGCTGGCCCGCGACGTCGCCACTTTCGCCGCGCTCGGCCACGTCTTGCGCGACCTGCGGGCGTTCGACCTGTTCCCGATGACGCATCACGTCGAATGTGTCGCTTTGCTGGAGAAAACCGGCTCTGACCTGCGGCGGAGCGATACGCGATAACGCCGTCGATCCCCGCCAACCCGCGCTCACTTTGGGCTCACTTTGAATCACGGACGGTCGCAAAGCGGGACCTGCGCCACGAGCATCTAAAGCCGCAAAGCCGCAGGTCAGCGGCTAGTTTTTTCAGATGAACGCAGCTGCCGGCAGGGGATCACGCTCATGCTCAGGACCATCGGCGTCCTCCCCATGACCCACCACGTCGAATGTGTGGCCCTCCTCTCCCCGGAATGATCTTCATGTCCCGCCGGCCAGGTCGTCAGCGGGTCACTCGGCGAGCGGCATGGCAGGGTGAAGGCATGGACTTGCGGATCTTCACCGAACCTCAGCAAGGAGCTTCGTACGACGACCTGCTGCGCATCGCGCAGGCGGCTGAACGCCTCGGTTTCGACGACTTCTTCCGATCGGACCACTACCTGCACATGGGCGACGTCGACGGACTGCCGGGACCGACGGACGCTTGGACGACACTGGCCGGCCTGGCCCGCGAGACGTCCCGGATCCGGTTGGGAACGCTCGTCTCACCGGTGACCTTCCGCCATCCGGGCGTGCTCGCTATCCAGGTCGCGCAGACCGACCAGATGTCCGGCGGGCGTGTCGAGCTGGGCCTGGGTGCGGGCTGGTTCGAACAGGAGCACCGGGCGTACGGCATCCCGTTCCCGGCGAACCGGTTCGACCTGCTCGAGGAGCAGTTGGAACTGATCACCGGGTCGTGGGCGGCCCCGCTCGGTGAGCGGTACTCGTACAGCGGTGCGCACTACACGCTGGTCGACTCGCCGGCGTTGCCCAAGCCGATTCAGCGGCCGGTTCCCGTCATCGTCGGCGGCACCGGTCGGCGCCGGACCCCGGCGGCCGCCGCCCGATTCGCTGCGGAGTACAACAGCTTCCGGGTCTCCGACGCCGAATTGGCCGAGCGATTCGACAGGGTGCGGCGGGCATGCGAGGCCGCCGGGCGCGACCCGGACGATGTGGTCTACTCGGTCGCCGCAACCGTGTGCGTGGGCTCGGACGAGGCGGAACTGGCCCGGCGCGCAGCGGCAATCGGACGCGGTCCCGCGGAGCTGCGCGAGCACGCCTTCGGCGGCACGCCGGCCGAACTCGTCGATCGGCTCCGGTCGCTCAGCAAGCTGGGCGCCTCCAGGTTCTATCTTCAGGTGCTCGATCTGTCCGATATGGACCATCTTGAGCTGATCGCTGCCGGGGTGGCCGCCAATCTCTAGGTGGGTTCAGCCTCGCGAACAACCTTCACGTCGTGTATCTTGAAATCAAGACTTCTTCGTTTTCGCGGATTAGGGCGGGCCTAAGGGTCACGTATACGGCGGTCGTCCGCAACGATGGATGGCAACAGACGAACCAGGAAGGCGGGTAGTGACGTGACCAGCAAGGACAGCTTCGGCGCCAAGGGCACGCTGCAGGTCGGCGGCGACAGCTACGAGATCTACCGGCTCGCGGCGGCGGGCGAGGTCGAACGGCTGCCGTACAGCTTGAAGATCCTGCTGGAGAACCTGCTGCGCACCGAGGACGGCGCGAATGTCACGGCCGACCACTTACGCGCCCTCGTGGGCTGGGACGCCTCGGCGAAACCCAGCACCGAGATCCAGTTCACTCCGGCGCGCGTCATCATGCAGGATTTCACCGGCGTACCGGCGATCGTCGACCTGGCCACCATGCGGGAGGCGATGCGCGACCTCGGCGGCGACCCATCGAAGATCAATCCGTTGAACCCGGCGGAACTCGTCATCGACCACTCGGTGATCGCTGACGTGTTCGGCGCGCCGGACTCGTTCGCGCGCAATGTCGAGCTCGAATACCAGCGCAACAGGGAGCGGTACCAGTTCCTGCGCTGGGGACAGGGCGCATTCGAGGACTTCAAGGTCGTCCCGCCGGGCACGGGGATCGTGCACCAGGTCAACATCGAGCACCTCGCACGCACCGTCATGGTCCGCGACGGCGTGGCGTACCCCGACACCTGTGTCGGCACCGACAGCCACACCACGATGGTCAACGGCCTTGGCGTCGTCGGCTGGGGAGTCGGTGGCATCGAGGCCGAGGCCGCGATGCTCGGCCAGCCGGTGAGCATGCTCATCCCGCGTGTGGTCGGCTTCAAGCTCTCTGGCTCGCTGCCCGACGGGGCCACCGCGACCGACCTGGTGCTGACGATCACCGAGCAGCTGCGCCAGCATGGCGTGGTCGGCAAGTTCGTCGAGTTCTACGGGCCCGGGGTGTCGGCCGTGCCGCTGGCCAACCGGGCCACGATCGGGAACATGAGCCCGGAGTACGGCTCGACGATCGCGGTGTTCCCGATCGACGATGAGACGGTGCGTTACCTGCGGCTGACCGGGCGAGACGAGCAGCTGGTCGCGCTGGTCGAGGCCTATGCCAAAGAGCAGGGATTGTGGCACGACCCTGGTGCCGAACCCGATTACTCCGAGTACCTGGAGCTCGACCTATCCACTGTGGTGCCGAGCATTGCCGGGCCGAAGCGGCCGCAGGACCGGGTGTCGCTCACCGACGCGAAAGTGGCGTTCCGGACGGCACTGCGCGATTACGTCGACCACGACGAGCACGTGCCGCATTCCGACGTGGACGATGCGATCGAGGGGACCTTCCCCGCGTCCGACCCTGCCTCGCACGAACCGGGCGACGGTGGCGAGGAACCCGCCCAGCTGGTCAGTGCGGCCGCGGGTGCCGCCGGGCGCGCTTCCTCGCCGGTGCGGGTGACCCTCGACGACGGCACCGAATGCGAAATCGACCACGGTGCAGTGGTGATAGCCGCCATCACCAGCTGCACGAACACCTCGAACCCCAGCGTGATGGTGGGTGCGGCGCTGGTGGCCAAGAAGGCCGTCGAGCGCGGCCTGAACCGCAAGCCGTGGGTGAAGACGACGCTGGCGCCGGGCTCGAAGGTGGTCATGGACTACTACGAGCGGGCCGGGCTGACCCCGTACCTGGAGAAGCTGGGGTTCCACTTGGTCGGATACGGCTGCACCACATGCATCGGCAACTCCGGACCGCTGCCGGACGCCGTCTCCGCGGCCGTCAACGAGCACGATCTGTCCGTGGTCTCGGTGTTGTCCGGCAACCGCAACTTCGAAGGCCGGATCAACCCCGACGTGAAGATGAACTACCTGGCCTCGCCTCCGCTGGTGGTCGCATACGCGCTCGCCGGGACGATGGACATGGACATCACCACCGAACCACTCGGCACCGACCCCACCGGTGAGCCGGTGTACCTGCGCGACATCTGGCCGACGCCGCACGAGATCGAAGAGGTGGTCGACTCCGCGATCGCCAGCGAGATGTTCACCCGCGACTACGCCGACGTGTTCGCCGGTGACGAGACGTGGCGGTCGCTGCCTACGCCGGAGGGTGACATCTTCGAGTGGGACCCGGATTCGACGTACGTCCGCAAGCCGCCGTACTTCGAGGGCATGGGCGCGGAGCCGTCGCCCGTCACGGACATCCAGGGCGCCGCCGTGCTCGCCTTGCTCGGCGACTCGGTCACGACAGACCACATCAGCCCGGCCGGAGCGATAAAGTCCGACTCGCCGGCGGGGGAGTACTTGCGTTCGCACGGAGTCGAGCGGCGCGACTTCAACTCGTACGGATCACGGCGAGGCAACCACGAGGTGATGATCCGGGGGACGTTCGCAAACATCCGGCTGCGCAACCAACTCGCTCCCGGCACCGAAGGTGGATTCACCCGCGACTTCTCGCAAGCCGTCTCTTCTCCTGCGGACGCCCCGGTGACGACCATCTACGACGCGTCGGTCGCCTATGCCCAGGCCGGCACGCCGCTGGTCGTGCTGGCCGGCAAGGAGTACGGCTCGGGTTCGTCCCGCGACTGGGCGGCGAAGGGTACGGCACTGCTCGGCGTGCGCGCGGTGATCGCGGAGTCATTCGAGCGAATCCACCGGTCGAATCTGATCGGAATGGGCGTGCTGCCGCTGCAATTCCCGGACGGCGAGAACGCCGAGTCGCTCGCGTTGACCGGCGAGGAGCGGTTCGACATCGCCGGTGTCACGGCGCTGAACGACGGGACGACGCCAGAGACGGTGGCCGTGACGGCGACCCGGCCGGACGGCTCGACGGTGGAATTCGACGCCGCAGTGCGGATCGACACACCCGGCGAGGCAGAGTACTACCGGCACGGCGGCATCATGCAGTTCGTGCTGCGCCACCTCGTCGCCTCCTGACGTTCGATCACGTTCGGCAGGCGGTGCGACTTACCTACAGGCATGCGCGCGTGTAGGTAAGTCGCCGGGCCTGGTGGGCGGCCCTGCTGAGTCGGCTCGGGAACGCACCCACCGGGCTAAGTGTCCCGTCGGTACTCACCTGGCGGCGGCGTGTCCGGATCCGGCTCGGGACCAGGTGCTGGGGGCGCAGGGCCAGGCGTCGGCGGCTCAGGTTCGGGGCCCGGCGCTGGATGAGGAGCGGGTTCTGGAGTAGGCGCAGGCACTGGAGTAGGCCCGGGTTCTGGAGTAGGCCCGGGTTCTGGAGTAGGCCCGGGTTCTGGAGTAGGCCCGGGTTCTGGAAAGGGAGTGGGATCCGGCGGGGTTCCTGGTTCAGGTGTGGGCTGCGGAGCGCTCCCGGCCATCGTGCTCGAAGCGGCATAAGTCCGTGGTGGGTTGGCCGCGGCCGCGCTCGTCGGGGCGTCGGTCGCAGTCGCCGGGGTACCCGTCGCGGGAACCCGGTCGTCGGTCGTCGCGGCGCGGTCCCTTACACCAACGGTTTCCCGCGGCTCGACCCCTTCCCTCTCGGGCTCGGCACGTCCTCCCATGCTCAGCACACCGAGAATCATGACGAGCAATCCGGCAAGGGCGATCCACACGCCGGTCTGCAGGTCGCCGACCGAGAATCCGGCGGTGTCGTTGGCCTGCTGGACGACGAACAACACCAGGGTGGCGGCCCCGATGAGCCAGGCGACGACCAGGACGAGTCGCGAACGCAAGATCACCCCGACCACCGCCACGACCGTGACGAGAGCGAGCGGGAGCGCCACGGAGGTCCAGTACGACGACGCCTGCCCGGTGACGCCGGACTGGAAGAGCCGGTCGAGCGGAGCGGTCTCCGGCGTTCGGTCGCCGAACCAGTTCAGGTATGCACTTGCAGTGACGCCAACGGCGCCGAGTAGCGCCAGGAAGGCACCGGCGACACGCCGAGCTGCCATGGTGACGGGCCTCCTCATTGAAGTCGATGTGCTCACTGTGTCAGGCCAGACCAACTGGCGAAGGTCATTCGATCGATCCGATGGAACCACCAGTGGCCATGCGCCGCCCGTTCGGCAACTAGACTGTCTCAGCAGTTGGTATACCCGGTTGCGGGCGAGATCACGTGGAAGGAGAGACGGTTGGGTGTGCTCGAAGGCATCCAGAGCCCGCGTGATCTGCGAGGCCTGTCGAGCGACGAGTTGACCATGCTCGCGGCAGAGATCCGCGATGTACTCGTCCGGACCACCGCCCGGACCAGTGGCCACCTCGGCCCGAATCTGGGCGCGGTGGAACTGAGCATCGCCATACACCGGGTATTCGACTCGCCTCGCGAACCGGTCATCTTCGACACCGGCCACCAGGCGTACGTTCACAAGCTGCTTACCGGTCGCCGCGCGCAGTTCGAAACGCTGCGGCAGGAGGGTGGCCTGTCCGGTTACCCGAGTCGCGCCGAAAGTGAGCACGACTGGGTCGAGAACTCGCACGCGTCGACGGCGCTGTCGTACGCCGACGGTATGGCAAAGGCGTTCTCGGTGCGCGGCGAGCACGACCGTACTGTCGTCGCCTTCGTCGGCGACGGTGCGCTCACCGGCGGCATGTCGTGGGAGGCGCTGAACAATCTCGCCGCCGGCGCTAGGCGGCCGGTGGTCATCCTGGTCAACGACAACGGACGCTCGTACGCGCCAACCGTCGGCGGGCTCGCGAACCACCTGGCCGGGCTGCGTACCAACCCGCGGTACGAACAGGCCCTCGAACTGGTCAAGCGGTCGCTGGGCCGAACGCCGCTGGTCGGTGAGCCGCTCTACGACGCGCTGCACGGCATCAAGAAGGGCCTGAAAGACATCCTGTCGCCGCAGGGCATGTTCGAGGATCTGGGCATCAAGTACGTCGGCCCGGTGGACGGTCACGACCGCGAGGCGGTCGAACAGGCACTGCATCGCGCCAAACGGTTCCGCGGCCCGGTGATCGTGCACTGCATCACCCAGAAGGGATTCGGATACGACGCCGCCGTGAACGACAAGGTCGACCATTGGCACCAGGTCAAGGCGTTCGATCCGGAGACCGGAGCAGCCGTGGGAGGCGCCGAGCGCACCTGGACGGACGTGTTCAGCGACACATTGGTGGCGGCGGGCCGGCGTCGGCCCGACGTCGTGGCCATCACCGCGGCCATGTTGCAGCCGACCGGTCTGGGCGAGTTCGCCGCAGCCTATCCCGACCGGTGCTTCGACGTGGGCATCGCCGAACAACACGCCGCTACGTCCGCGGCCGGTATGGCGATGGCCGGCCTGCACCCTGTCGTGGCTGTATATGCGACGTTCCTGAACCGTGCGTTCGACCAGGTACTCATGGATTGTGCGCTGCACCGCTGCGGAGTGACGTTCGTTCTGGACCGAGCCGGTGTCACCGGCGACGACGGAGCGTCGCACAACGGCATGTGGGACATGTCGATCCTGCAGGTAATACCCGGGCTGCGGCTTGCAGCGCCGCGCGATGCCACCCGGCTGGCCGAGTTGCTCGGCGAGGCGCTGGACGTCGCCGATGCGCCTACCGTCGTCCGCTTCCCGAAGGGACCGATCGGGCCGGACGTACCCGCCATAGACCGGGTGGGCGGTTGCGACGTACTCGTGCGATCGGGAGAGCGGGACGTCCTGCTCGTGGCGGTCGGTGCGCGGGCCGAAGCCGGCGTCGAGGCGGCAGAACGCCTGGCGGCGCAGGGAGTCGGCGTCACGGTCGTCGACCCGAGATGGGTCAAGCCGGTCGAGGGTGCCCTGGTGACCCTGGCCCGCGACCACCGGGTGGTCGTCACGGTCGAGGACAACGGCCGGGTCGGTGGCGTGGGATCGGCGATCGCCCAGGCGCTTCGTGACGCGGGGGTGACCACTCCGGTGCGAGACTACGGCATACCGCAGCGATTCCTCGACCACGCGAAACGGCCGAAGATCCTGAGCGACGTCGGACTGACCGGCCAG
Organism: Jiangellaceae bacterium; assembly: GCA_035462225.1. GTDB lineage: Bacteria > Actinomycetota > Actinomycetes > Jiangellales > Jiangellaceae > JASLBX01. The sequence continues at coordinate 8,743 of DATHUM010000060.1, forward strand.
AGTCTCGCCCGCGAGATCGCCGGCATCGTGGCCGCCCTGGACACCCACGCCGCACACCAGATCGTGATCGACCGCCATTAGGGTTCGATACGGTTCTCAGGTGAAGATCGCAGAGCGCGTGCGGGAGCTAGGCGTCCCGCCCTGGCTGGTTCGATGGGCCATCATCGCGCTGTGCCTGGGGGCCATCGGTCTGCTGGTCGTAGCGCTCATCCTCATCGCGTTGCGGGTTCGCTTCATCTCGATCGCCGTCTTGATCGGGTTCGCCGAGGTTTCGCTGCTGTGGCCGCTGGTCAAGTGGCTTCGCGCGCGCCGGGTGCCGCAGGTCATCGCTGCGATCGTGTGTGTGGTCGGCTTCCTGTCGTTCTTCGCGCTGTTGCTGGTGTTCGTCATTGCCGAGGTGGTCCGCGCGAGCCCCCGCATCGCCGACGAGGTGGTCGGTGCGTTCGGAGAGACGATCGAGTGGCTGCGCAGCGGTCCGTTCGGTGTCGACGACCGCACCGTGCAGGACATCCTCGATCAGTTGCAGGACTTCGTCGGGGGGTTCATCAGCGGCGTCGGAAGCACTGTGGCCAGCGGCCTGACCGTCATCACGAACCTGATCACTGTGGTGTTGATCGCCACCTTCTTCGCCATCTTCGCCCTGGCCAGCGGCGACCGGCTGTGGATGCAGTTCACCGGCATCCTGGCGCCTGAGCACCGCCTGCCGGCCACCGCGGCGTTCCGGTCGGCGATGCGTACCACAGGATCGTGGTTCTACGCGTCGGTCGTCACCGGCCTCGTGGACGGTTTCTTGATCGGGTTCGGTCTGTGGGTGCTGGACGTCCCGCTCGCGGTGGCGATCGGCGCGTTGACCTTCATGCTCGCGTTCATACCGCTGCTCGGTGCGACCATCGCCGGCGCAGTAGCGGTCGCCGTGGCGTTCGTCTCGGGTGGACTTACGACGGCGATCTGGGCATTGATCATCGTGCTGGTGGTGCAGCAACTCGAAGGCAACGTGCTGTCCCCGCTGCTGATGGCGCGCGCGGTGAGCTTCCATCCGCTGATCATCCTGGTGTTGACGACGACCGCTGCCACCCTGTTCGGCATGCCTGGGTTGTTCCTCGCCGTACCTGTGACCGGCGCCATCGTGGCGGCGGTCATCGGATATCGGAGGTACAGCCCTGAGAACGAGGGCCGCCTTCCGATCGACGCAGCGACGGGCGACGATGTCGTGCCTGAACCTGATGAGTCGCCGGACCGAATGGGGCGGAGCGCACACGATGTCGTCACGCATGACGCCGAGCGCGGTCGCTGACCGGCGGCCGACGCCTCCCGGCTCCCCGGCGGTCGAAACCCTGATCGCCGTCCGCAGGGCGCGCGACCTGATTGACCGCTCGTATTCTGAACCTCTTGATCTCGGGGCTATCGCAGCCGCCGCCGGCTACTCGCGGTACTACTTCGTCCGGGCGTTCCGCGCCGCCTATGGGGAGACACCCGGGCAGTACCTGTCCCGCCGCAGGGTCGAGCGTGCTCAGGAGCTGCTGCGGTCAGTCAACCTGACCGTGACGGAGGTGTGCCACCTGGTCGGGTTCACCAGCCTCGGGTCATTCAGCGCGCGGTTTCGCGAACTCGTCGGCGCCTCGCCGTCTCAGTTCCAGCGCGAGGCCGCCCGGGCGGGCCCGCCGCCCATTCCGGGGTGTTTCGTGCTGATGTCGGCCGGGCGGCCGGGAAAGAGGGCAACGACGGAGAAGCCGGCGGGACAGCCCTCTGACTAGCGTCGAAACCGTCAGCCGGCCCGACCAGTAAGGAGCGAGTCATGATCACCCATCTCGGTGTTGCGGGCGTGTTCGTCACCGACTACGACGAGGCGAAGGAGTTCTTCATCGACAAGCTCGGCTTTGAACTACGGCACGACCTCACGATGGAGAACGGTTACCGCTGGCTCACCGTCGGCCCGCCGGCGAGTCCGGGGTTCCAGTTGGCCATCAGCGTGCCGGGACCGCCCACCCACGACGAGGAGACGGCGGCGATGCTGAGCGCCTTGCTCGCCAAGGGCGTGCTCAGTGCCGGCGCGTGGCACACCGATGAATGCCGGAAGACCTTCGCTGAGTACTCGGCCCGCGGCGTGGAGTTCCTTCAGGAACCGGTCGATCGGCCGTACGGCGTCGAAGCGGTTTTCCGCGACCCGTTCGGCAACTGGTACAGCCTCAATGAACCGAACGAGGCCACATTCGACACCGGCGCCATGAAGGCGGCGTATCCGGAGGGCTGACCGGCAGCGGATTCGCCGGTGGGTGGCGTTCGTGTCCTTGGAAGTGGGCCGCCACCAGGCCCGTCGGTGCCGTACCACCCGCACGCGCCTGGTACGGC
>DATHUM010000061.1:0-4912 GCA_035462225.1 Jiangellaceae bacterium
CACGTACGCGATTTTCAGTACGGCGACGATATGCGCCGGCTCGTAGCATCGAGTGCATGCGTGTGCTGGTCGTCGAGGACGAGCCCTACCTGGCAGATGCCATCCGCGACGGGCTGCGCCTGGAAGCGATCGCCGCCGACACCGCCGGCGACGGTAACACCGCGCTGGAACTGCTGAGCATCAATAACTACGACATCGCCGTCCTCGACCGCGACATTCCCGGGCCCTCCGGCGACGAGATCGCCGACAGCATCGTCGCCTCCGGCAGCGGCATGCCGATCCTCATGCTCACCGCGGCCGACCGGCTCGACGACAAGGCCACCGGGTTCGAACTCGGCGCCGACGACTACCTCACCAAGCCCTTCGAACTCAAAGAACTCGTGCTCCGTCTCAGAGCCCTCGACCGCAGGCGCGCCCACAACAGACCACCCGTGCGAGAGATCGCAGGTCTGCGGCTGGACCCGTTCCGCCGCGAGGTATACCGCGACGGCCGGTACGTCGCGCTCACCCGGAAACAGTTCGCCGTGCTCGAAGTCCTCGTCGCTGCCGAAGGCGGTGTCATCAGTGCCGAAGAGCTGCTGGAACGGGCCTGGGATGAGAACGCCAACCCGTTCACCAACGCCGTGCGCATCACGGTCTCGGCCCTGCGCAAACGACTCGGCGAACCCTGGCTGATCACCACCGTGCCCGGCGTCGGCTACCGCATCGACACAGGACCAGACGCCGGACGTGAGGGAGGCGACCGTGGATAGGGCGCCTGGGTGGAGCGTCCGCCTCAAACTCACCCTCAGCTACGCCGGCTTCCTCATGGTTGCAGGTGCCGTACTTCTCGCAGCCGTGTGGGTCTTCCTCCTGCGCTACGTACCCGACGGTGCGATCAGGACCCTCGGTCCGTTCGTGCCCAACCGGTCCGACCTCGAGCGCGCTTTCGTCCCGCGTGCGGCCGTAGCGTTGGCGTTCCTACTGGTATTCGGCCTCGTGGGAGGGTGGATTCTCGCCGGCCGGATGCTCGCCCCGCTGACGCGCATCACCGACGCCGCACGTGTGGCCGCGACCGGATCGCTCTCCCACCGCATCCAGTTGGATGGACGCCAGGACGAGTTCCGCGAGCTCGCCGACGCCTTCGATACCATGCTCGCGCGCCTCGAGGCGCACGTCGCCGAACAGCAGAGGTTCGCGGCCAACGCCTCCCACGAACTGCGTACCCCACTGGCGATCACGCAGACACTTCTCGACGTCGCCCGCAACGAACCGAACCGCGACGGCGGCGTGCTCGACGAACGCCTCCGCGCCGTCAACACCCGAGCGATCGAACTCACCGAAGCGTTGCTCCTGCTCAGCCGCATCGACCAGCGGTCCTTCACCCGAGAACACGTCGATCTGTCCCTCATCGCGGAAGAAGCGACCGAAACACTCCTCCCCCTCGCCGAGAAGCGCGGCGTCACCATCCAGATTTCGGGCGTCGTGACCCCCACCACCGGCTCACACGCGCTCCTGCTCCAGATGACTACGAACCTCGTGCACAACGCGATCGTCCACAACCTGCCTGAACAGGGCACCGTGTGGGTCACGACCAGCGTTCACCTCAAGACTGTGGTGCTCACTGTCGAGAACACCGGCAAGGAACTCGCCCCACAATTGGTTTCCACGCTTGCCGAGCCGTTTCAGCGCGGCACCGAACGCATACGCACCGACCACGCAGGTGTAGGCCTCGGACTGGCAATCGTCAAAAGCATCACCCAAGCACACGACGGAACACTCACCCTCACTCCCCGGGCCGCTGGGGGGCTCCGCGTCACGGTGCAACTACCCTCCGCGCCGCCGCACACTGCCAGGTGATGATCAGGGCAATTGCCGCACGGTCTCAGACTCCTCGAGATCTACCCATCAGACGTGCACAACGGTGGCGTCGACATTCCGCACCGCGAGCAGGTGTGCGAGATCGTCAGGGTCACTCGTGAGCACCGCGTCGCCGCTCGCGGCCAGGAGTGCAACGTGGCCGTCGACGACGTCACCCGTACCTGCCTCACCCAGCAGGCTCCCAATGGCCTCGTCGCAATCGTCGTCGATCGGCTCTGTGCCAACGCCCCTGAGTGTGCGAGCTAGATTGGCTTGGCGGGCGCCGTCTCGCCACACCTGCGCGACAACCGCATTGCTAGTCCGAACTGGGACACCCGCCTGTTGGTAGACCCGGAGCATCGCGCCAACGCGCCGGTCCCGACGGTCGATCGCCACCAATGCGCCCGAATCGAGGATGGCATTCATGCCGCGGGTGTCTGGCGCCGGACGCCGAGTGCGGCTGCGGCGTCATCAAGCTCCTGTTGCGTGAACGGCCCATCCTCGGCCTCCCAGGCGTCGAGCGCAGCTCCCAGCAATTCGTTACGGAGCCGATCGGCCGCCGCGTCCGCCAGCCAGGAGGAAACACTCCTACCTTGCTGAGCAGCCGCCTTCCGGACCGCTGCGCCGATCTCCGGTGGCATCGTCACCGAGAACCTATCGACCTGAGTCATACATACGATGGTAATACACACACAAGTGTGTAGCCAGCCGGGCTAAATCGCCCGGTAGTCGCGGAGTGGCTGGCGAGGCCCGTGACGCGGCGGGCGCGGGCCGGCCCGGGCAAGGAGCAGGCAGACCCGGTGACGCTGCCCGCGGTACGGCTCGAGCAGTTCGAGCATCCGGGCGTCGTCTGCCGTCCGCTCACCGGCGAGGGCGTATGCCACCACGGCGGGCAGGTTGTAGTCGCCCACCGACACGGCGTCGGGGTCGCCATGGGACCGCTGCACCACCTCGGCGGCCGTCCAACGTCCGATCCCGGGAACGGATTGCAGGCCGGCCATCGCCTCGGCCGACGGCCGGTCGGCCAACCGCTCGAGCGAGCCGGCCAGCGCAGCGGACCGCACTATCGTCCTGGACCGCTCCGGCCCGACGCCCAGCCGGTGCCACTCCCACGACGGCAGGTGCCGCAACACACGCGGCGCTGGGAGTACACGCATGCCTCGCGGCGCAGGGCCGGGCGCAGGCTCGCCGTGGCTGCGCATCAGGGCCTGCCACGACCGCCGCGCCTCTATGCCGGTGACCTTCTGCTCCAGGATCACCGGCACCAGCGCCTCCATGATCAGCTTGGTGGCGCCGATGCGAAGCCCGGCATTGCGCTTCGCCGCCTGCTCGACGATCGGATGGAGTGGTCGCAACTCCTCCGGCCGATCGTGCTCGCCGAGCCATCCCGGCACCCGGTCCAGAACCCAAGCCGCACCGCTGCCGAAGGCGGTCGCCTGGACGACACCGTCTGCGCCAGGCGCCAACTTGAGCGTGGCCGGCCCCTCGGGCGTGCGGCAGGTCCGCCAGACCGCGCCGGCCACGACGCGCTGCGTGGCGTCGTACCGTCCGCGCCCGTGCACGCTGAGGGTGGCCACGATGTCGAGCGGTGAATCAGGACGCCACCGGCGCGTCAGCTCCACAAGTCCACACCTCACAGGTACTCGGTGGCACCACGGGCCTTGAGCTCGTCGACCAGCTTCTTGACATCTTGAGCCCGGTCGCGTGCGCAGACCAGCAGCGCATCCGGGGTGTCGATAACGATCACATCCTGCAATCCGAGGAGCGCGACCAACCGGCCGTCCTCTACGGCGATCACACTGCCACTCGTTTCCGACAGCACCGGCGTGGGCGCTGTAGGAGAGGTGGGGACGACGACGTTTCCCATGTCGTCGGCAGCCAGCAACTCGCCGAGGTTGCGGAAGTCGCCGACGTCCGCCCATCCGAAGTCGGCCGGGACGGTGGCTACGCGCCCACGCGCGGCGGCATCCTCCATCACGGCGTAGTCGACTGCGATCTTCGGCAAGCTCGGCCACACTTCCGTCAGCACGTCGGCGCGGTCAGGGCCGTCCCACGCCGCGGCGATCCGCACCACACCTGCATGCAGTTCCGGCTGCTGGCGCTCGAGTTCGGCGAGGAACACTTCCACTCGCCAGAGGAACATGCTGGCATTCCAGAGGTACTCCCCGGAATCGACGAACTTGCGTGCCACCTCGTGGGTGGGCTTCTCCTTGAACTGAAGGACCTCGAGTATCGGCGAATCCCCGACCCGCTGCCCACAATGCAGGTAGCCGAACCCCGTCTCCGGTCGCGTCGGCGTCATGCCGACGGTCATCAGAAAGCCCTGCTCGGCGCCGGCGACCGCGGCTCTGATCGTCTCGACGAAACGCTCGCGGTCCTGCACCAGATGGTCGGCTGCGAACGAGCCCATGACGGCGTCCGGATCGCGCCGAGCGATAACCGCAGCCGCCAGGCCGATCGCCGCGCAGGAATCCCGGGGCGACGGCTCGGCCAAGATGCTGTCCGCGGGTAGGTCCGGCAGCTGAGCCGCGATAGCGGAAACGTGCGGCCGGCCGGAGACGATCAGCATCCGTTCCGGAGGAACGAGCGAAGCCAGCCGGCTCACCGTGGCTTGGAGCAGCGATTCTCCGCCGGCGAGGCGAAGCAGGAACTTCGGATGGCCGGCCCGCGACAGCGGCCACAACCTGGTGCCACTGCCGCCGGCGGGGATGACTGCATGGAGCATCGGCACATCATCCCTTACTAGGCTCGGCGGTCATGGCCCACCCGTACGATCTCCTGCGCGCCGAACTCGCCCGCGACGGCTCCCGCCCTTTCGTCACCTTCTACGACGACGCCACGGGCGAGCGGGTCGAACTGTCGGTCGCCACCTTCGACAACTGGGTGGCCAAGACCGCCGGCCTGCTCCGGGACGGGTTGTCCGCCCAGCCGGGTGACCGGGTGGCACTGTTGCTGCCACCCCACTGGCAGACCCTCGTATGGGCGTGTGCGGGTTGGGCGGTGGGCGCCACGGTGCTGCTGGAGCCGGATGCGGCCGCCTCGGCGGATGTCGCAGTCGCGGCCCCCGAGTCGA
>DATHUM010000062.1:0-6145 GCA_035462225.1 Jiangellaceae bacterium
GGATGCCGGTGATCAGGCCGGCGATCGTCACGGTGATCCCGTTCGGGCATTCCTGCTCGTCGGCCAGCGCAGAGATCGCGCGGTCGGCGGCACCGTTGATGACGTGTTCGAGGCCGAGCAATGGATGGTCCGAGACGTACAGCCCGAGCATCTCGCGCTCGTACCCGAGCTTGACCTGCTTGTCCCATTCCGGGAGGCCGGGCACGGCGATCTCGAAGCCCGCCCTGGTGTCGTCGTCGCCGCCGCCGAACAGGTCGAACTGGCCGACCGCCTCGTTGCGCTTGAGCACGATGACCGCATCGACGGCATCTTCGGCGACTGCGGCAAGAGCTCGGCGGGGGTACCCCATCGAGTCGAACGCACCGGCGCGCACCAGGGACTCCACCACTCGCTTGTTGCAGACGGTGACCGGCACCTTGTCCATGAAATCGGGGAAGCTCTCGAACCGGCCCGCGTTCGTGCGGGCGGCCACGATGCCCTCGACCACGTTGGTGCCGACGTTGCGGATCGCCGCCAGCCCGAACCTGATGTCGGTGCCTACCGGGGTGAAATCGCCCGCGGACTCGTTGACGTCCGGCGGCAGCACCTTGATGCCCATCCGGCGGCACTCCGACAGGTAGAGCGCCGTCTTGTCCTTGTCGTCGCCGACGGACGTGAGCAGGGCCGCCATGTACTCAGCCGGGTAGTTGGCCTTCAGGTAGGCCGTCCAGTACGCGATCACGCCATAAGCGGCGCTGTGCGCCTTGTTGAACGCGTAATCGGAGAACGGGACGAGGATGTCCCACAACGTCTTGATCGCGCCGTCGGGGTAGCCGTTCGCCCGCATGCCCTCGGAGAAGCCCACGAACTCGGCGTCGAGCACCTCGCGCTTCTTCTTACCCATGGCGCGTCGCAGCATGTCGGCCTTGCCGAGCGTATAGCCGGCAACCTTCTGCGCTATGGCGATGACCTGCTCCTGATAGACGATCAGGCCATGGGTCGTGTCGAGAATCTCCGCCAGCGGCTCGGCCAGCTCGGGGTGGATCGGGGTGATCGCCTGCTGGCCGTTCTTGCGCAGCGCGTAGTTGACGTGGCTGTTCGCTCCCATCGGGCCAGGCCGGTACAAGGCGATCACCGCGGAGATGTCTTCGAAGTTGTCCGGCTTCATCTGCCGTAGTAGCGCCCGCATCGGCCCGCCGTCGAGCTGGAACACCCCTAGCGTGTCGCCGCGGCTGAGCAACTCGTACGTCGGGGCGTCGTCGAACGCCAGCTCCTCCAGGACGATCGCGTCTTTGCCGTTGCGGACGATGTTGCGCAGCGCGTCGTCCAGGATGGTGAGGTTTCGCAACCCCAGGAAGTCCATCTTGACCATGCCGAGCTCTTCGCAGGTCGGGTAGTCGAACTGCGTGATGATCGCGCCGTCCTGCTCCCGCTTCATGATCGGGATGTGGTCGATGAGCGGCTCGGACGACATGATCACGCCAGCGGCGTGCACGCCCCACTGGCGCTTTAGGTTCTCCAGGCCTTTTGCCGTGTCGACGACTCGGCGCACATCCGCGTCGGACTCGTAGAGCGACCGGAACTCGCCCGCCTCGGCATACCTGGCGTGCTGGTCGTCGAATATGCCGGTCAGCGGAATTTCCTTGCCCATCACGGCCGGCGGCATGGCCTTGGTGATTCGCTCGCCCATCGCGAACGGAAAGCCGAGCACCCGGGAGGCGTCCTTGATCGCCTGCTTGGCCTTGATCGTGCCGTAGGTGACGATCTGCGCCACGCGGTCGTTGCCGTACTTATCGGTGACGTAGCGGATCACGTCACTGCGCCCCCGCTCGTCGAAATCCACGTCGAAGTCGGGCATCGACATCCGCTCGGGGTTGAGGAACCGCTCGAAGATCAATCCGTGCTTCAGTGGGTCGAGATCGGTGATGCCCATCGCGTACGCGGCCATCGAACCGGCACCGGACCCGCGGCCCGGGCCTACCCGCACGCCGTGGCGCTTGGCCCAGTTGATGAAGTCCGCGACCACCAGGTAGTAGCCGGCGTAGCCCTTGGACGTGATGACGCCCGTTTCGTACTCGGCGCGATTGCGGACCTCGTCCGGGATTCCATGCGGGTACCGGCGGTGCAGCCCCCGCTCGACCTCCTTGATGAACCAGGACGTCTCGTCCTCACCTTCCGGCACCGGGAAGCGGGGCATGAACCGGCCCGGCTCCTCGGCGAACGAGACCTCGCACCGCTCGGCGATCTCGAGGGTGTTGTCGCACGCATCGGGCAGGTCGGCCCAGAGCTTGCGCATCTCGGCGGCCGATTTGAGGTAGTAGCCTTCGCCCTCGAACTTGAAGCGGTTGGGATCGGCGAGGGTGGCGCCGGTCTGGACGCAGAGCAGGACTTCGTGCGCCGCATTGTCGGACGGATATGTGTAGTGCAGGTCGTTGGTGGCCAGCAGCGGCAACCCGAGATCCCTGGCCAGGCGGAGCAGATCGTCGCGGACTCGCGTTTCGATGTCGCTGCCGTGGTCCATCAACTCGACATAGAAGTTCTCGGCGCCGAAGACGTCCCGGAACTCGGCCGCCGATGCCCGCGCCTGGTCGTACTGGCCCAACCTGATCAAGGTCTGGACCTCACCACCGGGACACCCGGTGGTCGCGATCAACCCGCCGGCGTACGCCTGGAGAAGTTCACGGTCGATCCGCGGCTTGAAGTAGAACCCTTCGATCGACGCGAGCGAGGCGAGCCGGAACAGGTTGTGCATCCCGCCGGTGTTCCGGGCGAGCAGCGTCATGTGCGTGTACGCGCCGCCACCGGAGACGTCGTCGCGACTGTTGCCGTTGCCGCCCCACTGCACCCGGGTCTTGTCGAATCTGCTGGTCTTGGGCGTGACGTACGCCTCCATGCCGAGGATCGGACGGACGCCGTGCTTGTTGGCCTTCTTGTAGAACTCGTACGCTCCGAAGACGTTGCCGTGGTCGGTCATCGCCAGGGCCGGCATGCCCTGCTTGGCCGCCTCGGAGAACAGGTCGTCGAGCCGGGCCGCACCGTCGAGCATCGAATACTCGGTGTGCACGTGAAGGTGCACGAAGTTGTCACTACGGCGGACCGAGTCGGGCACGGCGACCAACGCCTCCTTATGAGCAGGCTGACAGCAGACCTTCGGCCAGCCGGGGGAAGATGCGGCAGCCAGTACGCCAGCGAGTCTAAGCCGACCCACCGACACGTCGAGCCCAGACGCGCCGCGTGTTCGTCACACCACCGCGTCGGTCACCTGATCGCCGGGCTCGGGGCCTCCACCTACAGTCGCCATACCGGCGGAGTGGCTGCCTCGGCGGCGTCCAGTCCGGCGGTGATGACCGCGTCCATGATCACCGCCAGCTGCTTTCTGGTCAGCGATGGGGCTCGCGCGGCCATGCCCCGCACTATTTCGGCCTCGCGCGAAGTGTCCCGTCCCGCGTGCCCGCTCACCGGCTTGTGTCGTTGAACCTCACCGGCCAGCCCGATGCGGTACTCCAGCAGGGAGGCCAGCACGGCGTCCACCCGGTCGATCGCTTCCCGGCACACGCCCAGCGAATCACCGCGGACCTGCCGCACGATCGGCGTCAGCAGTGTCGTTGCCTCCCTCGCCGCGTCGACCTCCGAACTCGTGGCGTCCTCCGCGAGCCACAGCCCGTCCGCACCGGCCGCCACCGCCGCACCCGCCAGCCAGGGCGTACCGCTGACATCGACGACGACCGGACGGCCGGACAGCTCGCGCATCTCCCGGACGAGCGCCAGATCGAGCGCCGGGCGGACGGCGCCGTATCGGCGGCTTCCGCCCTCGGCGAGGACGACATCTTCGGAGCCTCCGGCGCGCACGTACTCGACGGCGGACAGCCACTCGTCCACGGTGCAGTGCGCACCGCGGTGGATCACCACGGGCAGGCCGGTGGAGCCGACGGCGGTCAGCAACCGGAAGTCCTGCATCCATTCCCCGCCGACCACGAGTCCGTCGGCATACTCGCAGGCGGCCGGCAGGTCGGCGGCCGAGAACGGCTCGACCAGCAGCGGTGCCGCCGACAGGTCGCGCACATCGCGCAGCGCCTCGACGGCTTCGACCGTGCCATGGTGACGGCGGAGGGTGATCTGGACAAGCTCCGCCCCGCGGCGCGGGCCGGCGATGACCGGCAGGCTCGGCCCTCCGATGACCTGCGTCCCGATCCGGACGCTGCGGTGCTCGACGGAGGATGACTCCTCGACTGGTGTGCTCACGGGGTTCTCCTTGTGGCGGTCTGGCGACCGACCCCGATGTCCACACTGACCCGAGCCGGCCGCTCTACGACAAAAGGCCCCAGGCAAAGTGCCTGAAGCCTTCAAGCCGACTCGGGTGGTGTGCGTCAGGTCACGTCGACCGCGCCGGCCACCCGGGCCGGCTTGGTAAACGCGAAATAGGACCTACGCACGACACGTACCGTACGCGGTCGGTGGGGTGGTAGTCCAGATCCGCAAGACACCCGTCTCGCTCGTTGGGACGATTCGGCATCACCCTCAAGACGATCAGGTGAGAAAGTCGGGCATATGGCCTGGTCACGCGCGACCCATCTCACCTGATCCACTTCAGTCCACATTCTGATATGCGATCAGGTGACAATCCCTTCAGAAGGCAGCTGGTCAGTCGCGTGCACCGGTCACCTGATCACGCCAAGTGCGACGATCAGGTGACAAAACGGCGATCAGGTGAGCAACACGTCGAGGGCGTGTTGCAGATCGGCCGGATACGGCGACTCGAACTCCTGCCACTCCCCTGTCGCCGGGTCCTGGAATCCCAGCCGCACCGCGTGCAGCCATTGCCGGGTCAGCCCCAGGCGCGACGTGAGCACCGGATCGGCGCCGTACGTCAAGTCGCCGACACAGGGGTGCCGGACTGCGCTCATGTGCACCCGGATCTGGTGGGTTCGCCCGGTCTCCAGGTGGATCTCGAGCAGGCTCGCCGCCGCGAAGGCCTCGAGAGTCTCGTAATGGGTGACGCTCGGCTTGCCGCCTGCGACCACGGCCCAGCGGTGATCGTGAGTCGGGTGCCGGTCGATCGGCGCGTCGATGGTGCCGCGGGACGGATCCGGGTGACCCTGCACGAGCGCGTGGTAGACCTTGTCGACGGTGCGTTCCCTGAACTGTCGCTTGAGCGAGGTGTAGGCGCGCTCGGACTTGGCGACGACCATGACCCCGCTCGTGCCGACGTCTAGGCGGTGGACGACGCCCTGCCGCTCGGCTGCCCCGCTGGTGGACACCCGGAATCCGGCACCGGCCAGTCCGCCGATGACCGTTGGACCGGTCCATCCTGGCGACGGGTGCGCCGCGACGCCCACGGGCTTGTCCACCACCACCACGTCCGCGTCCTCGTGGATGACCCGCATGCCCTCGACCCGCTCGGGCACCACGTGCACCGGCGCGGGGGGCGGCGGGAGTTCTATGTCGAGCCAGGAACTTGCCCGCACCCGATCTGACTTCGCGGCCGGCGCTCCGTCTACCAGCACGTGGCCGTCGGCGACCAACTCCGCCGCCTTGGTGCGAGACAAGCCGAACAGGCGCGCCAGCGCGGCGTCGAGCCGCTCGCCGTCCAACCCGTCCGGAACCGGCAGCGACCGCCGATCGGTCACTTCCGCCCGCCTGTGGCCGGCGTGGAGCCGTCGTGGGTTATGCCTCGCAAACTCAAGATCGCGATAAGCACGGCGCTGCCCACGATGGTCGAGTCAGCGATGTTGAACACCGGAAAGTTCGGAAGTTCGAAGAAGTCCACAACATGCCCGCGCATCGGCCCCGGCTCGCGGAACAGCCGGTCGATGAGGTTGCCGATCGCGCCGCCGAGCATGCCGCCGAGCGCTATCGCCCAGGGCAGGTTGGTCAACCGGCGGGACATCCGCAGGATCGCCACGATGACGACCATGACGATGACGGCCAGCACCACGGTGAAGTTGACGCCCAATCCGAAGGCCGCACCGGGGTTGCGGACGAGCCGAAGCTGCAAGAAGCCGTCGATGACCGGCACGACCTTGCCGCCGCCGAGTGACTCGACAGCGATGATCTTCGTGGCCTGGTCGAGCAGCACGATGATGGACGTGACAACAGCAAGGACGCCGATTCTCCGGCGCCCGCTGGCTTCACTGATGTCGGCGCCGCCGCTCAGCGGCGCTCCTCC
>DATHUM010000063.1:0-4057 GCA_035462225.1 Jiangellaceae bacterium
GGCCGCCGCGTCGCAAACCCCAGATCTGGTCGTCGGTCATGCCTTCGACCATCTTTGCCGTGCGCGGGTCGCGGCCGAAGAAGTGCTCGCGGACGTATGCGCCGGACTCGGCCTTGTAGGTCTGGTAGTCGCCGTCAGGAGTCACGTTCATCAGGTTGACCAGGGCGCCGTCGGTATCGGCGGCCAGCAGCGGATCCCACTCGCGGCCCCAGATGACCTTGATGACGTTCCAGCCGGCGCCGCGGAACAGCGCCTCCATCTCCTGGATGATCTTCCCGTTGCCGCGTACCGGCCCGTCGAGTCGCTGCAGGTTGCAGTTGACCACGAAGGTGAGGTTGTCGAGCTCCTCGCGAGAGGCCAGAGTGATCGCGCCGATGGTCTCAGGCTCGTCCATCTCACCGTCGCCGAGGAACGCCCAGACGTGCTGCTGGCTGGTGTCCTTCAGGCCGCGGTTGTGCAGGTACCGGTTGAACCGCGCCTGGTAGATCGCGGCGAGCGGGCTCAGGCCCATCGAAACCGTAGGAAACTCCCAGAACTCGGGCATCAGCCGCGGGGGTGGGTACGACGGCAGGCCGCCGCCCGGCCCGGCGTGGGACAGCTCCTGGCGGAATCCGTCGAGCTGCTGCTCGGACAGCCGGCCCTCGAGGTGGGCGCGGGCGTAGATGCCCGGTGAGGCGTGACCCTGGAAGTAGATCTGATCGCCGCCGCCAGGGTGTTGCCTGCCCCGGAAGAAGTGGTTGAAGCCGACCTCGTACAGGCTGGCGGATGACGCGTACGTCGAGATGTGCCCGCCGACACCGATCCCGGGACGTTGAGCCCGGTGCACCATGATCGCGGCATTCCACCGGATGATCCGGCGGATCCGCCGCTCGAGTTCCTCGTCGCCGGGGAACCAGGGTTCGGCCTCGGGCGGGATCGTGTTGATGTAGTCGGTGCTGCGCAGGCTCGGCACGCCCACCTGACGCTGGCGGGCTCGCTGCAAGAGGGCCAGCATCAGGTAGCGGGCGCGATGTCGCCCGCTGCGCTCGACGACTGCGTCGAGTGACTCGAGCCACTCCTGGGTCTCTTCGGCGTCGATATCAGGTAGCTGGCTTGGTAGGCCGTTGCTGATAATCGGCGAGCGGTCTGCTGCCACGACGATCCTCACTCACTTCGAACACTTCGGCGTTGCCTCTATCCTCCCCCGATTCGTCCGGTCGCGTCACGCCGGGTTGGTCGGGTAGCCGGCCGAACTTGCCGAACCGGTGCTCACAATCGCTTCCCCTGCGCGGCCAGATTAGGCAACCTGGTAGTAGTTCGCGGTAAAGCGGGAGGTGAAGATTGAATGCGCGCCAAGGTCGGTGACCGCTTGCACGTCCACGGCCGTAACGTCGGAAACGTTGACCGGGTGGGCGAGATCGTCGAGGTTCGAGGCGGCGACGGCGGACCGCCGTACGTGGTCCGATTCGAAGACGGTCACGAGACACTCGTGTTTCCGGGACCGGACGCGACGGTCGAGGAGCAATCCGAGTCGACGTCGTGACGCGGATTGGGCGGGTTTACTTGCGCTGAGGGCACATCCTTAGATGGACTACGCCCGACGGCGTTCGCGACAGCGAACCTGAACTGATGAGGAGGACCACCGGTGGGCCAGACCGCGGGCCGCTCCGACCAGCACGCCGGGCCTGCGAGCCGGCTCGGGCTGCAGCCCGGACAGGTTGTGCAGGAGTTGGGCTGGGACGAGGACTGCGACGACGACCTGCGCGCAGACATCGAAGACGTGACCGGCACCGAGCTGATCGACGATCAGGCCGGCGACGTGGCCGATGTCGTGCTGCTCTGGTGGCGTGAGGGGGACGGCGACCTGGTGGACGCACTCATCAACGCCAGTACAGACCTCGTCGAAGGCGGATCAGTCTGGTTGCTGACGCCCAAGGTGGGCCGTGACGGGCATGTCGACCCGGCGGATGTCGCCGACGCCGCTCCCACGGCCGGATTCTCGACAACGACCACGCTGTCGGTCGCACCGGAGTGGTCTGCGACCAAGCTGGTCTCGCCCAGGAACGCCCGGTCGCGACGGTGAGCACGCCGGCCGTCGGCACGGCCGCCCCGGATTTCGAGCTCCGTGACCAGCATGGGGCGTCGATCCGGCTGGGAGACCTGCGGGACCGGCCGGTGGTGCTGGTGTTCTTCCCGTTCGCATTCACCGGGGTGTGCACTGACGAGTTGCGCGAACTGAGAGGCGGGCTCGGAGTCGACGCCGACGTGGTCGCCGTATCGTGCGACAGCATGTTCACGCTGCGGGCCTACGGCGATGCGAACAAGATCGAGTATCCACTCCTGTCGGACTTCTGGCCGCATGGCGAGGTGGCCCGGCGCTACGGGGTGTTCGACGAAGGGCGGGGTTGTGCACTTCGCGGTACGTTCGTGATCGACACCTCGGGCGTGATCCGCTGGAGTGTGGTGAACGCGATTCCCGATGCCCGGGACGTCAGGGAGTACCGGAAGGTTCTTGATGGTCTCGTGGCTGCGTAACGGTCCTGTTGTCCGGAGAACCGGGCCGCGCTGAGCCCGGACGTGCCGAGGATGGAGCACTCGGTGCCCTGTTATCGCTGCGGAGCGCGCCAGACGGACCCCGTGCGCGGCACCAGCCCATGGCGGCGAGGCGTGCGCGCCGACGAACAAGTCCTGGTTTGTCCTGACTGCCAGCAGAACTCCTCCTGGCTGGACGATCTCGATCGATGCCCCGTCTGCGGCTCGACGGCGTTGTTCCGCCGCCTGGGTGCGACGGTCTGCCGGGATTGTGAGGCCCGCCGGCTCGCGTTGGCGCAGGTCGGCGTGGCCCGGACAACCGCGCCGGGGACGGGGGGCGCGACGCCGGTTTCCGGCGGTGCCAGGGTTGCCGCACCTGGGGAGGCTGAGTCGGCATCGGTGGGAGGCCCCACCCCGGCGCGCCAAGGGCAAGGGAACCACGAGCTTGCCCGCGAGGTGGCCGCCGCAATCGACCGCGTTCTCGGACGTGCATAGCTTCCGGCCGGCTGCGGCGCGTGATCGGGCGGGCGAGCGGAACGGCATGGCAGAGCGTAGGCCCGCGACCGGGACCCGGTCGGCCGGCGAGAAACTCAGGACGGCCGGCACGCGTGACCTTTCGGCGGGGAGGCACTCAGGGTCGGCCGGCGAGCGTGACCTGTCGGCGGGGAGGCACTCAGGACAGCCGGGGAGCCGGACCCCGGTGGGATTGCGCGCGCCACGGGCGGGATGGGTACCCTTGAGCGTCCATTCGGGCGTATAGCTCAGCGGTAGAGCACCCGCCTTACAAGCGGGAGGTCACTGGTTCGATCCCAGTTGCGCCCACCGATCACGTCTGAGTATTCCGGGTCGACCTCACCCGAATCCCGGCATGTCGGGCAATCGGGCGCCGAGGCTAAACGATCTCCCGAGCGAAATCGTTCCTTCCTGATCAATCCGCCGCCAGAACCCCGAAAAGTCCATGATCGCCGACGGATTGATCAGGGAGGAACGGATTGCCTAGGGACAATGGCACCCGGCCGGCACAGGCGACTGGCCCAGACCCATCGTGCCGATCGGCGCGGTAATGTCCCCGGTGTGCCGAGGCTTGCCGACGTCGTAGCCGCACTCGACGGCATGTACGACCCGTCCCGTGCGGAGCAATGGGATGCGGTCGGACTCGTCTGCGGTGATCCTGAGGCCGAGGTCAGACGCGTGCTCTTCGCCGTCGACCCGGTGATCGTCGTCGCGGACGAAGCGGTGGCCTGGGAAGCCGACCTGCTCGTCACGCACCACCCGCTCTTCCTCCGCCCGGTGCACGGGGTCGCGGCCTCGACTCCGAAAGGCACGCTCGTCCACACGCTGATCAGGCACGGCATTGCGCTGCACGTCGCGCACACCAACGCCGATTCCGCCGACCCGGGCGTGTCCGACGCGCTCGCCGCCGCGATCGGGCTGACCGACCTGCGCCCGCTGACGCCGCAACCGTCCGACGACACCGACAAGCTCGTCGTGTTCGTCCCAGAGCCCGACACCGACCGGCTCATCGACGCGCTCGCCGACGCCGGCG
>DATHUM010000064.1:0-13234 GCA_035462225.1 Jiangellaceae bacterium
TTATCGACGGGGTTGATTTCGGGTCAGTGGGCGATCACCGGAGCGGCTTCGCCCTCGCCGGCGAGTTCTTCCCCGCCGCCGAACTCCGGCGCCTGGCTCTGGGATCCGGCATTGACCAGGGCAAAGGCAAGAGCCGCTGAACCGACCAGGATTGCCACGGCCCACCAGATGGCGGACGTGAACCCTTCCACCATGGCCTCCAGCTGAAGCAACTCGGGCGAGGCGGCCGTGGCGGCGTTCGCCGCTATGTAGGTCGTGGTCGCGCTCGCCGCGATGGTGTTGAGCAGAGCCACTCCGATAGCACCACCAATCTGCTGAGAAGTGTTGATCATCGCGGACGCGATGCCCGCGTCTCGCGGCTCGACTCCGTACGTAGCCAGGCTCATCGCCGGCATGAATGTCGTGCCCATGCCAAGCCCGATCAGCAGGAAGGCAGGCAGGATCAACCCGACGTACGAGCTGTCCGGCCCGATCTGCGTGAGCATGAGCATTCCTGCGGAGGCCACCAGCAGTCCCGGCGTCATGAGGTACCTGGCCGGAACCCGCGTCATCAGCCTGGCGCCGATCTGGGTCGACCCGGTGACCATGCCGGCGACCATGGGCAGGAACGCCACGCCCGTGCGGACGGGACTGTAGCCCTTCACGATCTGCAGGTAGTACGTGAGGAAGAGGAACAGCCCGAACAGCGCGATGGTCGCCAGCCCCAGTGCGGCGTAGACGCCACCCCTGTTCCGCTCGAGCACGACCCGCAACGGCAGCAGCGGTGCGGACACTCTGCGTTCAACGAGCACGAAGGCGGAGAGCAGGACGACCGTGGCGGCGAACATCGTCAGCGTCAGAGTGTCGGTCCAGCCGTCCGACTCGGCGCGGGTGAACCCGTACACAAGTGCCACCAGGCCGAGCGTGCCGAGTAGGACACCCGGAATGTCGAGTGGCGAGCGGTTGCGGCCGGCCGGTTCACGGATCTCGATCATCCCACCGAGTACGGCGATCACGGCGATCGGGATGTTGACATAGAAGACCCAGCGCCAGTCCAGGTATTCGGTCAGTAGGCCGCCGAGCGTGAGACCGATCGCCGCACCGCCGCCGGCTATGGCCCCGAAGATGCCGAATGCCTTGGCCCGCTCTTTCGGGTCGGTGAACATCACCGCGAGCAGGGACAGAGCGGCCGGTGCCAGCAGCGCACCGAACGCACCCTGCAGCGCTCTGGACGCGTACAGCATGAGCCCGTTCACCGCCGCACCACCGAGGGCGGACGCGAGCGCGAAACCGACAAGGCCGGTCATGAAGGTGTTCTTGCGGCCCCACATGTCGGCTATCCGGCCACCGAGCAGGAGCAACCCGCCGAAGGCCAGCGCGTACGCCGTGATGATCCACTGCCGGTTTCCGTCGGAGATTCCGAGGTCTACCTGAGCGGACGGCAGGGCGATGTTCACGATCGTCGCGTCCAGGATCACCATCAGCTGGGCGATCGCTATGAAGGCCAGTGCCCGCCAGCGCCTTGGGTTAAGTTGTGACTTTTGGGATATTTCACTTGCTTGAGACATGCGTGTGCTTACCAATCGTTAGTCGGACTGACTGGTCAGGCTCCGCGGCTACGACATGCGCTGCCGCAAGCCCTCCAGAGTGACGGCCGCCCCGGGCAACGTTGACCTGGCTGGGGCTCGAAGGCCATCAAGGAAGATATGGAGGTGGCGGTGGACGAACGGGCCGAACTGCCCGCACGTCGTTCCAGGCACGGGCCTGGTCAGCTGAGTGATCGCGGCGAGAAGGTCACCACGCTCGACGTCCGGCCGGAGCTCGCCGGCCCGCCGCGCCCGATCCATCACCCGGTCGACCGCGGCCTCGAACCGTACCCGGGCGTCGACTACCCGGGGGTCGGACGGTTCGATGACGCCACAGAACACCGCGGACAGCGAGCCGATCCGCTCGTCGGCCGCCTTGATCGTGAACCGGCGCAACGCCTCGAACGCGTCGGCTTCCTCGCTCAGAACGTGATCGGCGTGAGCGATGATGCGGTCGATGGCTGACACCGCCACGGCCAGAACGAGCTCGCCGCGGTCGGCGAAGTGCCGGTACAGGGTCGCGTTGCCCACCCCCGCCCGGTGGGCGATTGCGTCGAGCGCTACATCGGGTCCTACCTCCAGGAACGCGTCGCGAGCGGCCGCGATGATGCGCTCGCGGTTGCGCATCGCGTCCGCGCGGAGCCGGTGAACCGGCTCGACCGTCGCAGCGGTGACACCCATGGACTTCCCCTCAGTGCTTCACTCTAACCGGGGACCTTCTCCCCGGTTAGGCTCGAACACTGAGCTAAACGGGGAGCGGTTCCCCGGTAATCCCACTTCCGCATGTGAACTGCGTCACATTCGAACCTCCGCCCGCCTCCGGGGACAATCCGCTGACAACCCGGCCGGCGCCGCGCGGGATGCGGCGTCTGCGACCGGAAGCTGCGGCAGCTGTCAAGACAGCTTCCCAGCCTCACCACGCTGACTTCCACTGCTTTTCCTGGCGTGGACCGGCCGTTGTCACGCCGACGCCAGCGCTGCCGCAACCGCCTCCGGCATCGACGTCGTCGGCCGGCCGGCGAGCCGGCTCAAATCCCCCGTCTCGACGAGCAGTTCGCCACGTGCGAGGCCCCGATCCGATTCGGCGAGCGCGGAGGCATACGACGCCGGCAGGCCAGCGGCGCTCAGGGCCGCCGCGTACTCCTGCTCCGCGAGATCGCGATACACGACCTCGCGACCCGACAACTCCGTCACCGTCGCCGCGAGCTCGGCCATGCTGAACGCGCTGTCGCCACCGAGTTCGTAGGTGTGGCCCACGTGCCCGTCGGACGTCAAGACTGCGGCGGCCGCGGCGGCATAGTCGGCTCGAGTCGCCGCGCTCACTCTCCCCTCACCGGCACTGCCGAGGATGGCGCCGTGTTCGAGGAACACCGGAAGCTGCCCGGTGTAGTTCTCCAGGTACCAGCTGTGCCGCAGGATGGTCACCGGCAGGCCGGCCGAGGCGAGCGCCGCCTCCGTGGCACGGTGATCGTCTCCCATCCGCATGGTGCCTCTGTCCGCGTTGGCGATACTCGTGTAGACAAGCAGGCCGACACCCGCCTCGGCGGCTGCCGCGATCGAGTTCTTGTGCTGGGTTACCCGCTTGCCGACTTCGGTTCCGGAGATCAGCAGTACCTTGTCCACACCGGCGAACGCCCGCCGGAGTGTGTCCGGCTCGTCGTAGTCGATCGCCTCTATCCGCACCCCACGATCCGCTAGATCCTTGACCTTGTCGATGGCCCGCCCGGCGGCGACCACCTCGTTTGCGGGCACGCCTCTGGCGAGTAGCTCCTCCACAACAAAGCGGCCCAGGTGGCCGGTTGCTCCGGTGACGACGATCGGCATTGTTCTCCTGCTCCTATCGGAATCGAGCGCTGTCGCCATGCCCAACCTCAGGCGAGCCACGTCACTTCCCGGTTGGGCCCAATCAGCCCCGTCATGCCCCGACAGGCGCTGCTAATTGGTCACCCGCTCGGACAGCCGGCGTATCCGCGGAGCGAAGGCGGCGCGGGACCCACAGCATCGCAACGGCGGCCACGACAAGACTGGCCACGCCGAGCCACAGCGCGGGTACCAAACCGTCGGTGAACATCTGGGGCGTCTCGTATCCGCCACGGGCGGCGAACACCGATGCGAGCACCGCGACACCTAGCGCTCCACCGACCTCACGCACCGAGTTGTTGACGCCGGAGGCGATGCCCTGCTCGGCCGGCTGGACCGAAGCCATCAGGATGGCCCCGGACGGTGCGAAGAACAACGCCATGCCGATGCCACTGAGCACGAACGCAGGCACCTGGGTCAGGTAGCTGACGTCCGGCTCGTTGACCAGGGCGAACCAGCCGAGCCCAGCAGCCATCGTGAGCAGACCCGACATGACGATCGGCCGCCCGCCGATGCGGTCTGCGAGTGCTCCCGCGATCGGCGCCACGACCATAGGCACCGCAGTCCACGGCAGCATTCGAAGGCCCGCCTCTTGCGGCGAGTAACCCTGAATGAACTGCAGGAACTGGGTAAGCAGGAAGATCGAGCCGAAAGCGCCGAAGAACATCAGCAGGCCGGCCACGTTGATCGCACTGAATGCGCGCGACCGGAAGAAGCGCATCGGCAACATCGGCGCCGTCGTGCGCAACTCCCACCAGACGAAGACCGCCAGCAGCGCCGCGCCGACGGCGAAGCCGGCGAGCACCGAAGCGGACGTCCACCCATGTCCGTGGCCGCGGACGATCGAGAGCACGATGCCGAACAGGCCCGCGCTGGCGAGCCCGGTTCCTACCAGGTCCAGGCGGTTGTTCGGGCCGTACGTCTCGGACAGGCGCGTGCGCACGAACAGGATGAGCACCATACCGATAGGGACGTTCAGCCAGAAGATCCAGTGCCAGGAAAGGTGCTCGGTGATGGTGCCGCCCACGAGCGGCCCGCTGGCGATCGCCACGCCGTTGACCGCGCCCCAGACGCCGAACGCCATCCCGCGTCGGTTCGGTGGAACGGCTGCAGAAATGAGGGTGAGGCTCAACGGCATGAGTGCCGCCGCTCCCGCACCCTGCAGCGCGCGAGCGGCAATGAGCGCATCGGTGCTGGTCGCCACGGCGGCAGCAGCGGACGCGACGACGAACAGCGCAATACCGGCGATGAACACCCGCCGCCGGCCGAACCGGTCGCCGAGTGCGGCGGCGAACAGCAACAGGCAGGCGAACGGCAACGTATACCCGTTGACGATCCACTCCAGGTCGGCGAGGTTGCCGGCCAGGTCTTCCCTGATGACCGGCAAAGCGGTGGTGACGACGAGGTTGTCCAGCGCCGCCATGAACGTCGCCGCACTCGTCAGGGCGAGCGTCCAGACCACGCCCGCACGGGAACCGGTTGGCTCGGACATTCGGACCTCCATTAGTGATTGATTACTAACTTTCGACTTCGAACTTCGGCCTCTTCGGCAGACCATCAGAGACGCCCCTAGCCGGCGCGGTCCAGACGGGTCAGGTCACAGCTCGCCCAGACCCGGTGGTCGAGCGGATACCCGAGGGCCAGCAGTACGTTGATCAACATGCCGGTGCCCATGAACTCACCGGTGACGTCGTCGTCTGCCAGACGCAGGTGGACCAGGTCCCAGAGTTCGGTCCATGCGCGACGGATCTCAGTGGCGAACGCGGCGTCGCCGGCCTCCGTTGCCGTGGCGACGGCGACGTACATCTGCATCTGGAACAACAACCGGTCGCGGTCGGCGATCAGGTCGACGTAGGCATCGGCCATTGCGTGATACGCCTCGTCCGCCGGCAATCCGTCACTGACCTCTGCGAAGCGCTCCCGAATGTCGTCCGTGCAGCGCCTGGCGGCAGCCAGGAAGATCGCCCGCTTGTCCGGAAAGAGCCTGAACAGGTACGGCTGCGACACACCCACCCGGCTCGCGATCGCCGAGGTGGACGTGCCCTGATAGCCACCTCGGGCGAACTCCGTGATCGCTGCGCGAACCACGGCCTCCCGGCGTTCGTCGGCGGACATTCGGGCGCTTGCCTTTGCCATGCCAATAAGTTAGTGGTCGATAACTAACTGTGTCAACCCTCACCTGGAGCAACCTGCGAAGAGTGGACTGCGCTGTCCGGCTGGTATCTCCCGAGCAGCGCCACGATGTCGTCGGTGGCTGCCTTCGCGTCCGCCGCTCCCGCTTCGTGGTGGCCTTCGACGATGAACAGTGCATCGACTGTGGCGTCAGTTGTCGCGCTCTGCGCACTCTGGCGCCAGCACCAACGCCGTGCGCTCACCCGGCGCGCCTCGTCGACGAAGATCACCTCGCCGGGCTGGGGGTGGACACTCGCAGACGACCCCAGGTCGGTGAACTGCTCGTTGCCGGCGGCGAACCGGACGCTGATCGCGCCCGTCACGCCGGCAAGATCGAAGACAGCCACCGGCATTGCGTACCGGATCGAGACCAGGTTGCCGATGTCCACGAGCGTGTTGATGGGTGGGATGTCTGCGTGTTTGGCGAGCCGGCGCAGTAACGCCTCGGCCGCGCTGCGGTACTGCGTGGGCTTTGCGCCGAACCGGGTGAACACCCGCCGCCACGCGATTATCGACGGCAACTCTGCGATCGAAGTAGTGGCGAGCCGCTCGGCGACCGCCCGTTGCTCGGATTCGTACTCCGCCACGAGCCCGGCCGGGCTCGGGTCGTTGACCAAGGCCCTGGCATGAACCAGGCCCGCCCGGATAGTCGGGAACTCCGCCAGGACCGCGTCGTCGTAGCTGAACACCTCACGCTCCGCTCTTAGATCACCAGATAAAGCTCGCTGCCAGGAAGCCGGCCAATCCCGCCCCCAGAATCAGCAGCAGCGAGCGCCATCGCAGCGCCACGGCAACCGCGCAGCCGACAGCGGCCAGCATCGATGGCAGCGCGGCGCTGCCATCGTTTCCCGAAAGACTCAGCGCCGCCAGTGCTGCGAACAGTGGGGCGGGCAGGCGCCGGACGAGCGCGGCGACGGGGCCACGAGGTGGCGGGAGGACGGCGAGCGCCGCGACCCGGCTGCCGATCGTGATCGCCGCGGCGGCGATCAAGAGCGAAAGGCTCACGGAGCCTTCACCACCGACGACACTGCTACGGCCACCGCGATCGCACCAAGGGCGCCGGCCGCAGGCCACAGCAGAAGAAATGCGATGCTCGCCGTACCGGCCAGCACAGCGCGGGTGGCATCCGACCGGCTCTGCGCGGTGAGAGCGGCCAGCCCGACGAACAGCACCGGAAACAGAGCAGCGGCGAGCGGCTCGATGCTCCCGAACGTCCCACCCGCCAGCCCGACGATCGTGCCACCGACCCAGGCGGCGTAGGCCAGCCCCCCGCTGACGGCGATGGCGCGCTCAGCTCGCTCACCGGCGGTCAGGGCTAGGCCCGTCGTCTCGTCCAGCAGGAACGGGGCGACGAGGGCCCGCCGCGCTCGGCCGGCAGTCATCACCGGCTGGAGCACGGCACCCAGCGGAAGGTGCCGCAGGGCAAGCGTCGCGACCGCACCCAGGACAGCGACCGGCGTGGCTCCGGCGGCCACCAGGGCGACCATGGTGAACTGCGCGACGCCGGAGAAGACGATGAGCGAGCTGATCATTGTCAAGGACGTACCGAAGACCGGCCCCGCGGCAGCGCCGTAGACGACACCGAATACACCGATGGCCGCGGCGACGGGCACGGCCGCAGAGATCACACTCACCCGCGCAGGACGCGCAGCACTCGACATGGCGACGACATTATTGCCACAATGGCCCCGTGCCGAGTGCCAATTCAGCGACAACTGAAGGTACCAATCAGGGGCTTCTGCTGGAGCTGTCACTCACCGGCGTGCCTCGCGGCCGGCAGGCGTCCGCACTCATCGCCCGGCTGCGTGACGCCGTGCGCGGCGGGTCGCTGCCGACCGGAACCCGCCTGCCGCCCTCGCGCGTGCTCGCCGAGGATCTCGGCGTCTCGCGTGGTGTCGTGGTGCGGGTGTACGAACAACTCTCCGCCGAGGGCTACCTGACCGCCCGCCAGGGCAGCGGCACCGAGGTCGCCGCGGTCCCTCGCCAACCCCGGCCCGTGCCGCTACCGCCTGCCCGGCCGTCCTCCAACCCGGGTTTGCCGGCTGGGGCGCAGTTTCCCCGGTCGGCGTGGCTGCGTAGCGCGCAGCGGGCGATGGCCGAACTGCCCGATGCCGATCTCGGCTACGGTGACCCGGCCGGTTACCCGAAACTGCGGGCGGAGCTGTCCACGTATCTCGGGCGGGTTCGCGCATTGATCGCACCACCGGAGCGGATCGTGATCGTCAACGGCTTCGGGCAGGCCAGCCGCCTGCTCGCCGAGGTGCTGGTCGGCCGCGGCATTCACGAGATCGGGCTCGAAGACCCCGGTTCGGCGGGGCTGCGGGAGCAGCTGAGCGGGGCCGGTGTCACATGCGTCCCGGTGCCGGTGGACGCTCAGGGCGTGCGCGTCGATGCCCTGGCGAATTCCGGCGTTCGGGCGATCGTCGTCACGCCGGCCCACCAGTTCCCGACCGGCGTCGTTATGTCGGCCGAGCGGCGGCATGCACTCCTTACCTGGGCTCGGGGCACCGGGGGTCTCGTGATCGAGGATGACTACGACGCCGAGTTCCGGTACGACCGGACTCCGGTCGGTGCACTGCAAGGGCTCGGCCCCGATGTCGTCGTCTACGGCGGGAGTGCCTCAAAGATCCTGGCGCCCGGCCTTCGGGTCGGCTGGCTGGCCGTTCCCCACGAATTGGTATCCGCCGTAGCGGCCGCCAAGTACGCGGCCGACCTCGGCAGCGACATCTGGGCGCAGGCGACGCTGGCCGACTTCCTGGCCAGGGGTGAGCTGGACCGGCACATTCGAGTAATGACGATCAAGTACCGCGCCCTGCGTGATCGCCTGGTGGCCGAACTGGCCGACCGGCTTGCGGACTGGTCCGTCACCGGCACCGAGGCCGGCCTGCATCTGCTCGTCCGGCCTCCGGCGGGCCTGGACGAGGTCGCGCTCGCCGCGCTCGCCCAGCGAGCCGGGCTGGACGCCAGGCCACTGAGCCAGTACTCCGTCACGAGGCTCGACCGGCCCGGCCTGGTCATCGGGTACGGCCACCTGCGCCCGGACGCGATCGCCTCAGGTGTGGCCCGGATGGCTCGCCACCTGGCCGATCGGCACGCGCGTCGCCCGGTTGCCGGGACGCGCCGCGAGTGATCGGCCGGGAGGAATCTCGGCCGACCGGTCAGCTCGGGAGAAGGTCCTTGCGCAGGTGAACAAGGTGCCCGCGGTCAAGCCGCTCGTGACCCGTGACCTCGTAACCCAGCGATTCGTATAACTCGAGGTTGCCGCCCATCTCGGAGTGGGTGTAGAGCCGCACCGCCGCCCGCCCGCCGCGGCGAGCAGTCAGCTCAGCGAAAGCCAGCAGCGTCCGCCCGATCCCTTCACCCTGCCGGTCCGGTCGCACGGCGACATTCTCGATGAGCAGGACCTCTTCTTCCGGCACCAGCACGATGACGCCGGTGGGCTTGTCGTCGCCGTGGACGTACACCACCTTGCGGGAGATGAGCGCGGCATAGTCGGAGTCGAGGGGCGCCGGGCGGATGCCGATCGACCGCACCCACGGTTCGTATGCGGTCCGGACGATGTGTTGAATCGCAGCCAGATCATCAGGCACCGCGGCGCGTACCGTGCCGGGCATCACACCTCGCCTCCCCGTGGCGTGCCGGAACCTAGGATCGGCCGGCTTGGGGATCTTGCCGCCGGCGCGTCTGCCGGCACAACATCGACCACGGCCGCATTCGTTGTACCTCCTTGTCACACCTGCCGAACCTGATTCGTCAGGACATTGACCGATGGCGACGGGAGAATGTGACCGATGGGCGAAGACGAGTGGCTGGCGCGGCGATTCGAGCAGAACCGCCCGCACTTGCGGGCAGTGGCCTACCGGATGCTCGGCTCGCTCGCCGAAGCCGACGACGCCGTGCAGGAGGCCTGGCTTCGGCTGAACCGGACGGGCCGGAGCGACGTCGAGAATCTCGGCGGTTGGCTGACCACTGTCGTAGGCCGGGTGTGCCTAGATATGTTGCGGGCCCGCAGGTCGCGGCGGGAGGAGTCGTTCGACGTCTACCCGCCCGACCCTGCGTTGAGCACCGACGCCGGCCGTCCCGAGGACGAGGCACTACTTGCCGACTCCGTCGGTGCCGCGATGATCGTCGTGCTCGACGCGCTCCCACCGGCCGAGCGAGTGGCCCTCGTCCTTCACGACATGTTCAGCGTGCCGTTCGACGAGATCGCCGGCATCGTGGGACGCTCCCCGGCGGCGGCCCGTCAACTCGCCAGCCGGGCGAGGCGAAGAGTCCGGGGCAGCGAACCGGCCCCACGCGCCACCTCCGTAACCAAGCGAGCGGTGGTCGACGCCTTTCTCGCAGCCTCGCGCAGCGGTGACTTCGAGGCGCTGCTCGCCATGCTCGATCCGGACGTGGTAGTCCGGGCCGACGCGGCTGCCGTGGCGATGGGCGCGGCGCGAGAGGTCCGAGGGCCACGGGCGGTCGCGAAGAACTTCGCCGGCCGCGCCCGTGCCGCCCGACCCGCATTGATCGACGGGGTGCCCGGCCTCGTATGGACGCAGGCAGGCCGAGCGCGCATCGTCTTCGTATTCGCCGTCGACGACGGAAGGGTCCGAGAAATCCGGATGGTGGCAGACCCTGACCGAATCACCGCCCTCGTGGTGACGCCGCTATAACCCGGGGATGCGTCAGAGAAGTTCGGCCACCAGTTCGGCCGCCCTGAGCGCACCGTCGGTCTCGACCGGCAGGTAGGAGACCTCGCGGCCGGTCTCGGCCACGATCGCGTCGGCGATCTCATCGGGACCGGTATCGGCGAAATCCAGGCACCTGCCTGCCCCGTACCGGTCTAGCCGGTAGCGCACGTGGAAGTTCTGCTCGAAGTGGTTCCGCAGCGGGAAGTACAGGAAGGGGCGGCGGGCCGCCGTCAACTCCATGGTGGTGGTCAACCCGCCCTGGACAACGGCCAGGTCGCACACCGACAGGTGCCGGTAGAGCCGGTCGATATAGCCATGTACCTCCAGGCCGTTGTGGCTCGGCAGCGATTCGGGAACGATGCGCGGCCCGGCCACCACGAGCATCCGCAGCTCGGGAAGTCTCGCCTTGGCCAGCGGGTAGGCCGCGATGACCTTTTCCAGCAGGGCCCGCCCCACCCCGGAGCCCCCGACGGTGACCACGACGACCTTCTCCCCCGGCGCGAAGCCGAGCTCTTCGCGCATCCCCTCGATGTCACGCGGGTCCGGCGGGGTGAAGCCGGTGATATAACCCGAGAACCCGAAGTGGTCCTCGGTCCACTCCCTGATCTTCGGCAGGCCCGGGCCGAAACTCTCCGGGATCACATCATCGGCATTGCCAACAAAGACGGCACGGTCGCGGATGCGTGGGAACCGGGCGACGTGTTCGATCATCTCGGCGTTGTAGTCACTGGTGAGGAACGCCTCGCGCTCGCCGCCGTCGGGCATGGGGAGGTACCCGACGAAGTCGGTCATCCATACGTGCGAGCCACGCTTGAGCTCGGGGTTTTCGTGCCAGAAGTGGTCGATGTCCCACGCCTCGTCGCTGATCACCAGGTCGTACAGCCCCTCCTCCACGACCTCCTGGAAGATCATGAAGTTGGCCACCAGGATCTCGTCCATGTTGCGCAGTGCCTGGAAGCAGTGCAGGTCATGACCCGCGGCCTCCGAGGCGATATGGGCGGATTCGCTGGTCAGCCAGCGGCTCGCCGGGTGGATCGTCTCTCCTTCCGCGTTGAGCACACGCGTCACGGGGTCCTGAGCCAGCCAGTCGACCTGTAGGTCGGGTTCGAGCTTCCTCAGCTCCTTGACGATCGCCACGTCCCTGCGGGCATGTCCGAGGCCGATCGGCGACGACACGTAGAGCGCGCGTTTGGGCCGGCTGAGCCCGCGGGTCCAATGCTGAGTCTTCACGTCCGGCCCTTTCATTCGATCGACGAACGCCCTGATGGCCCGGTTGACCCGGACGGGCTCCCTGGCGATGGTCAGGTGACCGGCTCCCTCGATGACGACCAGTTCTCCGCCCGTCAGCTCGGCGAACGCCCGGCCCCGCTCGACGTGCTGGCAGACGTCCCGGTCGCCATGGACGACGAGGACGGGCACGCCCAGCTCACGGCAACGGCGCTCGAAGTCCTCGCGAGCCGGCGGATCGAGGTCGGCTGCCTCCTCGGCGGCGGCGAGGATCTCGCCGGTCGATTCCAATGCCCAGCTGACCGCGTCCTCGTGTTGCTTGGTCGAGTGCGGCTCGACCAGCTGGGCTCCGAAGAAGAACTCCACCCACTTGCGGTGCTCGTTGACTATGCCGTGGCGGGTGCACAGCTCCCAGCCGGTAGCGTCCTCGATGACTTCGTCCCACCGGCGAGCCGCCTCGACCCAATGTGGCTGAGGCAGGCCGAGGTACGGGACGCCAGGCTCTATCGCCACCAGCGCGAGCACCCGGTCGGGGTGCTCGGCAGCGATGTCGACGGCCCACCAGTTGGCATGGCAGTGGGCGATCACAACGGCCGCGGCGGTTCCGGTCGCGTCGAGCACCGCGACGATGTCGCGTTCGTTCTGGGCTCGGGCGTGCGCAGCGGTCTCGGTGGGACGTCCGGAGCGGCCGTTGCCGCGGCCGTCGAGGGTGACGACCCGGTAGTGCCCGGCGAGGTAAGGAATCAGCGCCTTCCAGATTCGGGAGTGGGTGATCGGCGACGGCGGAACCAGCAGCAAGGTGGGCTCACCGGCACCGAAGACCTCGTAGTAGATCGGGACTCCGTCGCGGTCGACGTAGCCCGACTGGTCGGGGTGCAGTGCCCGCATCACATCAGCCGATCGACGAACTCGCGGAGAGCCCTGTTTACCCGCACCGGATCGCGGGCGAGCGGCACATGGCCCGAGCCTTCTAGTACGACGAGTTGTGCGCCGATCAGCTCGGCGAGCAGCCGCCCTCGGGCCAACGGGCTGACCTGGTCGATGTCACCGTGCATCACCAGCGCCGGCGCCGACACCTGCTCGCACCAGTGGCGCACGGTCGCCTCATCCGGATAGGAACCCGGGCCATGGTGCGCGACCAGCACTTCTCCGCTGGTTTCCAACCCCCAGCCGACCGCGTCCTCGATCGGCTTGGTGGAATGCGGCTCGTTGAACGCCTGGCCGAAGAAGAACCACAGGAAGTCCTCGTGATGCTTGCGCCAGTATTCGAGGTTGTACTTGGCCCAATGCGTCGCCGGATCCCGGCCCCCGGCCGGAACCGCGGACGGGGAAAGCTCCGGGAGCGGATCGAGCGGTCCGAAGTGGTCGGACCGTGCAGTGCGACCCGCCGGCAACGCAACCGACGGGCAGATGGCGACTAGACCGGTGACGCGGTCTGGATGGGTGGCGGCGAGCTCGAGTGCCCAGCTCGCAGCCATCGACAGGCCGACCACCACGGCTCGACTGGTGTCCGTCGCGTCCAGCACGGCCCGGACGTACGCGGCCTGAGCGGAGTGGTGGTACGGCGCGGCCGCCAGCGGTCGGTCCGATCGCCCGTTGCCCGGGCCGTCGTACGTGATCACGCGGTAGTGGCGGGCGAGGTACGGCACCTGCAACTTCCAGAACCGGGAATGGATGACGGTCCAGGTCGGCAGCAACAAGATCGTCGGCTCACCGTCGCCGAACAGCTCGTAA
>DATHUM010000065.1:0-3323 GCA_035462225.1 Jiangellaceae bacterium
CTCTCGCGCGAGGCGATGGACGTCGAGCTGCCGTCGGGACGGATCGACCGCGACTGGCTGGACCGGATGCTCGAGCGCCTGCTGTGGCCCGAGTCGGTCGACGATTGGTTCCTGTGCGGGCCGTACGCGATGGTGAGCGAACTGCGCGGGTTGCTGGTCGAGCGCGGCGTGGACGCGACGCACGTGCATTCCGAGTTGTTCCATGTCGGTGACGTGCCGCCGCCGGCACGGGAGGTCGCCGAGCCGCCGGTCGAGGGCAGCACAGTCAGCGTCGTGCTCGACGGCCGCCAGTCCACCGTCACCATCGAGGACCTGGACGAGACCGTGCTCGAAGCGGTGCTCCAGGTCCGAAACGACGCGCCATACGCGTGCAGGGGAGGCGTGTGCGGGACCTGCCGGGCCAAGGTTCTGGCCGGCGCGGTCACGATGGAACGCAACTACGCGCTCGAGGACGACGAGGTCGCTGAAGGGTACGTTCTGACCTGCCAATCGCACCCTACGACGCCAGAAGTGTCTTTGGACTACGACGCCTAGGACGGTGGCCGGCCCGGCCGCACCCGTCCGGTGGCCCCTGCGCCGACCCTGACTTCAAGAGTGACCCCCGCACCGCTGGGAACGACGCAGCCGATTATGTGTGATCGGGTCGGCTAGCCTTTCGTGTCATGGTTGACGAGAGCACCACTCGCGCGACCGCCCCGTTCGGGCGCGTCCTGACCGCCATGGTCACTCCGTTCCACGAAGACGGCAGCCTCGATCTGACCGGCGCCGCCGCACTCGCCTCGCACCTCGTCGACGCCGGCTGCGACGGCGTTGTGGTCAGCGGCACGACGGGGGAGAGCCCCACGACGTCGGACGGGGAGAAGGAGCAACTGATCCAGGCCGTTGTCGAAGCCGTCGGCGCCCGGGCGCACGTTCTCGCCGGGGTCGGTACCTACGACACCCACCACACCGTCGAGCTCGCACGCCAGGCGGAGAAGGCCGGTGCCTCAGGGCTCCTCGTCGTCACCCCGTACTACAGCCGGCCGACCCAAGAGGGCCTCGTGCAGCATTTCACCGCGGCGGCCGACGCGACCGCGCTGCCGGTCATGCTGTACGACATCCCGCCGCGGTCGATCGTCCCGATCCAGACCGAAACGCTCCTGCGGCTCGCCGAGCATGAGCGCATCGTCGCGGTGAAGGACGCCAAGGGCGACCCGTTCGCGACGAGCGAGGTCATCGCCCGCACCGACCTGGCGTACTACTGCGGCGACGACGCGCTGAACCTGCCGATGCTGGCCGTGGGCTCGGTGGGCGTGGTGAGCGTCGTGTCGCACGTGGCGGCCGCGCAGTGCGTCGAGATGATCCGGGCCCTCGATGCCGGAGATCTCGCGGCGGCGCTGCTGGTCCACCGCCGGCTCATCCCAGCCGTTCGAGCGATCATGATGTCGGGCGAACCCGGCGCCACGATGGCCAAGGCCGCGGTTCAGGCAGCCGGTGTGATCGCCGGCCGGACGATGCGTCTGCCACTGGTGACCGCGACCGACGAGCAGGTCGAGGCTCTGCAGGCCGCACTCGCCGAGGCGGGCCTGGCGTGAGCGCACCCGTCGCACACTCCGCTCGCGGTTGCGCGAAGGCCTGGGCATGAGTCACCCGCATCCGGAGCTGTCCGAACCGCCGCCGCTGGCCTACGGCACCCTGCGCATAGTCCCGCTGGGCGGGCTCGGCGAGGTCGGCCGCAATATGACCGTCTTCGAGATCGCCGGCCGGCTGCTGATCGTCGACTGCGGCGTGCTGTTCCCGGAGGACCATCAGCCGGGGGTGGACCTGATCCTGCCGGACTTCGACTACATCCGGGATCGGCTCGACGATGTCGAGGCGGTGATACTCACGCACGGCCACGAGGACCACATCGGCGCCGTACCGTTCCTGCTCCGGGAGAAGCAGGACATCCCAATTGTCGGCTCGAGGCTGACCCTGGCTCTGATCGAGGCGAAGCTGTCCGAGCATCGCATCGAGGCCTACCAGCTCGAGGTGGCCGAGGGCCGGACCGAGCGGTTCGGACCATTCGAGGTGGAGTTCCTC
This sequence comes from Jiangellaceae bacterium, assembly GCA_035462225.1. Classification (GTDB taxonomy): domain Bacteria; phylum Actinomycetota; class Actinomycetes; order Jiangellales; family Jiangellaceae; genus JASLBX01. The sequence continues at coordinate 2,062 of DATHUM010000065.1, forward strand.
GCGGTCAACCACTCCATCCCCGATGCGCTGGCACTGGCCATCCGCACGCCCGCCGGGGTCGTCCTGCATACCGGCGACTTCAAGATGGACCAGCTGCCCTTGGACGGCCGGCGCACCGATCTGAACGGCTTCGCCCGGCTGGGCGACGCCGGCGTCGATCTGTTCATGGTCGATTCCACCAACGCCGAGGTCCTCGGGTTCACTCCGCTCGAGCGCGACATCGCACCGGTGCTGGACCGGGTCATCGCGCAGGCGCCGCGGCGGGTGATCGTCGCGTCGTTCGCCAGCCACATCCATCGGGTGCAGCAGGTCCTGGACGCGGCGGTGGCCCACGGCCGCAAGGTCGCCTTCGTCGGGCGCTCGATGGTACGAAACATGGGGATCGCCCGCGACCTCGGTTACCTGACAGTCCCTGGGGGAACCCTGGTGGACTTGAAGACGATCGACGACATCGCACCGCAAGAGCTGGTGCTGATGTCCACCGGCTCGCAGGGTGAGCCGATGGCCGCACTCTCGCGGATCGCCAACCGTGACCATCCGGCCATCCAGGTGGAGAAGGGTGACGTGGTGGTGCTCGCTTCGTCACTGATACCGGGCAACGAGAACGCGGTGTCGCGAGTGATCAACGGGCTGACCCGGGCCGGTGCGACGGTCGTGCACCGCGGCAACGCCATGGTGCACACGTCAGGGCATGCCAGCGCCGGTGAACTGCTGTTCGCGTACAACCTGGTCAAGCCGCGCAACGTGATGCCGATTCACGGCGAGGACCGCCACCTGCACGCCAACGCCGAGGTGGCGGCCAGTTCCGGCGTTCCTTGGGAGCGGATCGCCATTGCCGGTGACGGCGTGGTGGTCGATCTGGCCGACGGGCTGGCCCGGATCACCGGCGCTGTGCCGTGCGGCTACGTCTACGTCGACGGGACCATCGTGGGCGGGGTGGCCGAAGCGTCCCTGAAGGACCGGCGGATCCTGGGGGAGGAGGGCTTCATCTCGGTCGTCGTGGTGGTCGACTCGGTCACCGGAAAGGTGACAGGCGGACCGGAGATCCACGCCCGGGGCTTCACCGAGGACGACGGTGTCTTCGACGCCATCCGGCCCGAGATCGCCGACGCGGTGGAGAAGGCGGCCGCCGGTGGCGGTGCCGACACCTACCAGTTGCAGCAGACGATCCGGCGCACCATCGGCAGGTGGGTGAACTCGCAGTTCCGCCGCCGGCCGATGATCATCCCCGTCGTCGTGGAGTCCTGACCCACCTGGCACAT
>DATHUM010000066.1:0-2613 GCA_035462225.1 Jiangellaceae bacterium
GTACCCGTCCGGCAGTTCGTCCTCGAACAGCCCGACCTGGAGGATGTCTTCGTCGAGCTGACCGGGGAGGGCTTCGATGTCGACCAGTGATGTCCTGGTGCTGGACGGTCCCGCGATCACGCCCGCCGATCGACCGAGCCGGGCCGATGCCAGATTCCTGCGATCAGAGTTGCGGCTGGTGTTCCGCCGACGGCGCAACCTCGCCATGCTCGCCGTCCTGGCCGCTGCCCCGATCCTGCTCGGCGTCATCGTCCGCCTCAGTTCGCCGGCGGCAGGCGAGGGACCGCCGCTGCTGAACCAGGTGACCCAGAACGGGTTCTTCCTCGGATTGGCCTCGCTGGTGTTCGCGTCCCCACTGTTCCTGCCGATGGTGATCGCCGTCGTGTCCGGCGACTCGGTGGCCGGCGAGGCCAGCCACGGGACTATCCGCAACCTGCTGGTGGTGCCCACCGGCCGCACCCGGCTGCTGCTGGTCAAGTACGCCGGGGTGGCCGCCTATGCGCTGGCGTGCATCGGCGTGATCGTGGCGAGCGGACTTATCATCGGCTGGATCCTGTTTCCGGCCGGCGACGTCGTGCTGCTGTCCGGTGCGCCGGTCGGCCTTGCGGAGGCTCTCGGCCGGGCCGGCCTCGTGGTGCTCTACATGGCGGCGATGCTGGCCACGCTGGGCGCGATCGGACTGTTCTTCTCGACGCTTACCGAGATGCCGATGGGGGCGATGGCGGCCACGGTGACGGTGGCGGTCGTGAGCCAGATCCTGGACGCGATCCCGCAGATCGAGGTGATCCACGAGTACCTGAACGCGCACTGGTGGATGACCTTCATGGATCTGCTGCGCGAGCCGATGCTGCTCGAGAACGTGCGCACCGGGCTGCTCGTCTCGGCGGCCTACGTCGCCGTGTTCGGCTCGCTGGCCTGGGCCAGGCTCACGACCAAGGACGTCACATCGTGAACCTCGAGCGAGACTATGTGCCGTGCGTCGGTGCGGTGATCCGCGACAAGGAAGGGCGGCTGTTGCTGGTGCGGCGAGCCCGTCCGCCGGCCGCGGGCACCTGGTCGCTGCCCGGTGGGCGCGTCGAACCGGGTGAGGACGATGCGGCGGCGGTGGCCCGAGAAGTTCGCGAAGAGACGGGGCTGGAGGTCGTGGTGGGCGGGCTCGTCGGGACGGTGGAGCGCAGCGCGGGCGCGGACATCGTCTACCTGATCAACGACTATGCCTGCCAGGTATTCGGTGGGACGTTGCGGGCCGGCGACGACGCTCGTGAAGTCCGCTGGTGCACACCTGCCGAGGTCAGAGCGCTGCCGACATCTCCTCAGCTGGTCGAGTCCCTGGAAGCCTGGGCAGTCCTGCTCCCGTAGACCACAGCCAGCTTTGATCATGGACGAAGCGCAGCACCGGACGCCCTGACACCACGATTCATTTTGATCGACTCGGGAGTGGGATCAGAAGTACGTGGCGACGCAGTCGACGACCCGGTGCGACTCGTCGAGCACGGGGATGAGTCGCCACTTGTCCATCGTCGTGCAGGGGTGCGACACGCCGAACCCGAGCAGGTCGCCGACCTTGAGCCCGCTCCCGGACACGTAGGCGTGCTGGTCGTTCAGTGCCGTCACGCACAACCCGCTGGTCCGCCTCGGGCCGCCGTCCCGCCAGATCACCTCGGGCACGGGCAGCCCGGCATCGAAACCGACGTCGCGGCGGCCGACGCCGGCGATCGCCAGCGACGGCTCGGGGACGGATTGGACGTACCCCCACACCCGCAAGGCAGGACGCAGTTCAGGTAGCGGCGTGAGGCGCGCGTAGTGGCCGGAGTCGTGCAGGACGGTGCACCCGCTGCGCAACACGACGGGCCAGTCGGTCGCCAGCTCGGCTACGACCAGGTCGAAGTACGCGCTGCCGCCCACCGTGACATCGAATCCGGTGCCGTCGCCGTAGGGCGCAACGGCGGCGGCGGCATCGCCGATCTGGCGCAGGAACCTACGCACTCGACCGATCGCGGACGGCGACCGGTCGCCGGCCAGCACGCCCTCCCAGCCGGCGACGCCGGCCAGCCGCAAGCCCGGCGCCGCCGCGACTGCCCGAGCCACGGCGAGCGCCTCATCGAGTGTGCGGCACCCGGCGCGGCCGCCGGCGGTGCCGATCTCGACGTAGACGTCGATCGACCGGCCGGCCGAGGTCAACCGGTCCACGCCGGCCAACGAGTCCACGAAGCAGCCGAACCACAGTTGTTCGTCTTCGGCCACCGCATTGCGTACCCATCCGATTCCCACCGGGTCGATCAGCTGGTTCGCGAGCAGCAGTCGCCGGACACCGTGTGCGTAGAAGACCCTCGCTTGGCTCACCGTGGCCACCGTCAGCCCGACCGCACCCGCCGCGAGCTGCCGGTCGGCCAGGCCGGGGCTCATCGCGGTCTTCGCGTGCGGGGCGAGCCGGACCCGGTGGGCGCTGCAGTAGTCCGCCATCGCCCGGACATTGGCAGCAAGCGCCGCACTGTCGATGGTGGCGATCGGCGGCATGAAGTCGGTGACGGTCAGGCCTCGGTATGCGATGTCCCGAACGTTCGTCCCGTCGAGTTCAGGTGGGAAACCCTTGAAGCGCCAGTCGATCTCAAT
>DATHUM010000067.1:0-2698 GCA_035462225.1 Jiangellaceae bacterium
CCGCCGTCCTGCAGCTGATCGCGGGCACGGTGCGAGCGGCACACGAGCACGGCAAGTGGGTCGGTGTCTGCGGGGGCATCGGCGCAGACCCGCAGGCCGTTCCGGTGCTGCTGGGCCTCGGGGTCGACGAGCTGAGCGTCAGCGTGCCGGCCATCCCGGCGGTCAAGGCCCAGGTCCGTTCCCTGACGCTGTCGGAGTGCAAGGCGCTGGCGGCAGAGGCGCTGCAGCAGGACGGTGCGGCCGCCGTCCGTGCGCTGGTCCCGCAAGCCGACGACACCTGAACCGCGCACGCTCGGAAGAGGGCGCAGGAAAGGCGCGACGCATGTCAACTGCCACCTCACCACCGGCCACGCCGGCGACGCTCCCCTCGCGGCTCCGCTCGCTGGGCAGCAGCTCGTTCGGGTTCCTACAGAAGATCGGCAAGGCGCTGATGCTGCCGGTGGCCATCCTGCCGGTGGCCGGGATCCTGCTCGGCGTCGGTGGGGCGCTGCTCGGCGGGGCGGAGCTCGCCGTCATCGAGTTCCCCACGCCGCTGCGCATCCTGTTCCAGATCATGCAGGCCTCCGGTCAACCGATCTTCGACAACCTCGCTCTGCTGTTCGCCATCGGCGTCGCCCTGGGCTTGACGGGCAACGACGGCGTCTCGGCCCTCTCGGCGACAGTGGGCTTCATGGTCATGCTAGGGACCATGTCGGTCGTCGCCGGTGAGATCGGCCTCGAGACGATGCCGATCATGGGGATCGACACGATCAACACCGGCGTGTTCGGCGGCATCATCGTCGGGATCGTGGCCGGACTCCTGTTCAATCGGTTCTATCGGATTCAACTGCCGCCCTACCTGGGTTTCTTCGCCGGCAAGCGGTTCGTGCCGATCATCACGGCGTTCGCCGCGATCGGAATTGGCGTCATCCTCAGCTTCATCTGGCCGCCGATCGGCGCTGTGATCGACAGGTTCTCGGAGTGGGCGTCGGAGGGGCAGCCGGCGATCGCGGTCTTCATCTACGGACTCGTCGAGCGGCTGCTGCTGCCCTTCGGCCTGCACCACATCTGGAACGCGCCGTTCTTTTTCGAGATGGGCAGCTTCACCACACCGGACGGCCAGGTCGTGACCGGCGAACTGACCCGCTTCTTCGCCGGTGACCCCGCCGCCGGCAGGCTCGGCGGTGGTTTCCTGTTCAAGATGTTCGGGCTCCCCGCCGCGGCGATGGCCATCTGGCACACGGCGAAGCCGGAGAACAAGGCCCGTACGGGCAGCATCATGATCTCGGCGGCACTGACCTCGTTCCTGACCGGCATCACCGAGCCGCTGGAGTTCTCGTTCATGTTCGTCGCGCCGGTGCTGTACGTCGTCCATGCAGTGCTGGCCGGGCTGGCGTTTCCCATCATGTATCTCGCGGGTGGCTTGTTGGGCTACACGTTCTCGCACGGCTTCATCGACTACGTGTTGTTCCTGCCGCTGCACACCAGACCGTGGCTGGTCTTCGTGATCGGGCCGATCTATGCGGTGGTGTACTACATCCTGTTCCGCACGCTCATCATGATGTTCGACCTCAAGACACCGGGACGCGAGCGGGAGGAGGTCAGCCGCGACGAGAGGCGCGAGGACGTGGCGACCAGCTTCGCCCAACAGCTTGTGCTCGCCTTCGGCGGCAAGAGCAACATCAAGGACCTCGACGCCTGCATCACCCGACTCAGGGTCGGTGTGGACGACATCGGGAAGGCCCGCCAGGACAAGCTGAAGGCGCTCGGTGCAGCAGGGGTCCTCGTGATGGGCAACAACATGCAGGCGATCTTCGGAACCCGTTCGGAGAACCTGAAGACCGACATGGAGGAGTACCTCGCGACGGCGGGTCCCGAAGCCGAGTTGACGGAGGCATCCGTTCGCGACGTGGAGTACGAACCGAAGGAGATCAAACCGAAGCTGCGTGACCCGGAAGCACCACAGAAGGCGCGCGACTTCATCGCTGGACTCGGCGGCGGAGGCAACATCACGAAGGTCGAGGAGTGCGCGGAGACCCGTCTTCGGGTCATCGTCGCGGACGAGGTGGAGATCGACGAAGCCGCACTGCATTCGGCCGGTGTCGCGGCGGTCCTACGACTGGGCGACGGCATGCTGCACCTGCTCGTCGGCCTCAACGCCGACCAGTACGCCGCCGAGATGCTCGGCCAACTCGCCGACACCGCGGTGCTGCAGAAAAGAAAGGCAAAGATGGCAGCGGTGTAGGCGTAAGGCGCCGGGACCCCCCAGATGCCGGGCCAGAGGGCACAGCGGATGACGAGATCCCGTCCCTTCATGGCAACCACGTGCAGGTTCAGCGGTGACACCGCCGCGCGGCCTGCGACTCGCTCACGGGTTCCTGAACGGACGGTGGCCGGCTGAACGCCGACATGTGGCATCATTCGCCCGAACATGGCCCGGCATAATTCGCATTGGCTGCACCACCGGACGTGGCCGGTCGAACCGACGAGGGAGCGTGACCGAACCGACTCGGATGGAGGGCATCGGTGCGCCGCCAGCCCATTCACGTCGGTGCCGGGTCCGACCGTTGAGGCGGAGCGCGGTGCATCGATGTGAGCAACAGGCGAGCTGCCTGTCGTTGGCGCTGATCTCGTGACCGTGTTGACCGAACCCGGCGAGCGGCCGTCGGCGCTGTCCGATCCTGCACTGACCGATCGTCTTGCCCGCAGCGCTCCGGCG
>DATHUM010000068.1:0-6356 GCA_035462225.1 Jiangellaceae bacterium
GACGTTCACCATCGAGGTGGTCGAGCCGCCGGAGGGTCTGTACCGGTTCGCCGACACGATCGCAGGCGGAGCCGAGGTGGTCGGCGGTTGGATCGTGCTGCCCGACGGCACCCAGGTCGGTGCGCTCAACGTGGACGGCCAGACGCAGCCGGCGCCCGCGCTCGACGTGGAGACCGGGCAGGTCACGATCGACGGCACGGCCGTCGTCCCTGAGCGGCTCGGCTGACGGGAGGCCATTATGACTACTCAACAGACACTCCCTGACCGGACCGTCCCTCTGCTTCTCGTCCCGCTACTCGCCGGTTCGGTGGTTGCCCTCGTGCTCGGGGTCTACGGCGGGCTGCACACTCCGACGGGAATCGCGGTCAACCTGGCCGGCTTCTCCGGACCGCTCGAGGCGAAGGTGTGGGTGGCGTCGGCCGCGTTGTTCTTCGGGCTGGTTCAACTGGTCTCAGCGCTGGTCATGTACGGCAAGGTGCCGGGTGTGGCCCCGCCGACGTGGATCGGGCCGCTGCACCGGTGGTCCGGCCGGGCCGCGTTCCTGCTGGCGGTGCCGGTTGCCGTCCACTGCCTGTACGCGGTCGGGTTCCAGACGTTCTCCGCCCGGGTCTTCGTCCACTCGTTGTTGGGCTGCCTGTTCTTCGGCGCGTTCACCGTCAAGATGCTCGGCCTGCGCCGCGACGGCTTGCCGAATTGGGCGCTGCCAGTACTCGGTGGCACAGTGTTCGCGCTGCTGGTCGGCCTGTGGTGGACCTCGTCCCTGTGGTTCTTCACCACGATCGGCGTTCGGTTCTAGAAGGAGACGATGTGACAGCTCAGACTCCCCGGCGGACGCTGCTGGTCGCCGCCGCATCCGGCGCTGCGGCGGCGCTCGCCGGGTGCACGGTCTACGGGCGCGACGACGACTCTCCAGCGGCCGAGCCGGACAGTTCAGCCACGGAGTCCGGAGAGTCCGGCGAATCGTCCGATGGTGCCGTCCTCGCATCGACGAGCGAGGTAGATGTTGGTGGCGGGGTCATCCTGGCCGACCGCGGCGTGGTCGTCACCCAGCCCAGCGACGGCGAGTTCAAGGGCTTCAGCGCCACCTGCACGCACCAGGGCTGCACCGTCTCGTCGATCAGCGACGGGACGATCAACTGCGCGTGCCACGGCAGCCGATTCTCGATCGAGGACGGATCCGTCGTCCAGGCGGCTTCGGGACTCACGGCCGATTCTCAAGCACCACTGCCGGAGGTGCCGATCAGCGTGGACGGTGACTCCATCCTGTCTGGATAGCGGGCGCTTCGTCTGCCAGCTAACGTCCTTGTACATGGTCACCTGGAACGAGTTCGCCACCGAGGCCGTGCGAGTAGCCGAAGTCTTCACCCGCCGGCATGCCGCAACGGGCAATCTCTGCATGCTTGGCACGCTCCGTTCCGACGGGTATCCCCGAATCAGTCCCGTCGAGCCCCGTATCTTCGAGGAGCACCTGGTGATCATTGGTATGCCCAACACCACCAAGTTCCGAGACCTGGATCGCGACCCGCGATTCTGTCTGCACACGGCCACCGTCGATCCATACGTGGGAGATGGTGACGCCAAACTGTGGGGCGATGTCATGAACCTGCAGGATCGAGACTTTCACCAGCGGTTCGCCGTCGACCTGTTCGAGCAGACCGGATTCGACCTCCGCGGGCAAGAGTTCGATCCCTTCTACGTCGCCGACCTCACCGGGGCTTCATCGGTGGCGTTCGAGAACAACCAGCTGGAGATCACGATCTGGAAACCCGGCGAGGGAGAACGGGTCGTCGAAAAGACCTGACGCCGACCAGTTATCGTCATCCGGCTATTGACCCTGGCCCTGTGGGCGGGGTTTGGCTTGGCACGTGAGCCGACATCATGTTTCTGCAGCCGGATTGAGGATGCCGACCCTGGTGCTCTGGGACGTCGATCAAACCCTCATCGAGGGCGGCGGGGTCACCCAGCGCGCCTACGCTGCGGCATTCCACACCACGACAGGCCGATCTCTCACCGAGCCCTGGCAGTTCGACGGTCGTACCGAGCTGGCGGCGGTCACAGACGTCCTGCGACTCCACGGCTTGGAGCCCGATCGCGAGCTGGTCGACGCCTTCACCGAGCAGATAGTGGTGGAATTACGCAACCGCGCTGACGATCTCGCGGCCCATGGCCGCGTCCTGCCGGGCGCGGCCGCGGCCTTGGCGGCCGTGGGAGCACTGCCCGCGGTGGACCAATCGGTCCTCACCGGAAACCTGTACCCACTCGCCGTGCTGAAACTGAAGCTCTTCGGTCTCGCCCATCACGTCGACTTCCGTATCGGCGCCTACGGCGGGGACGCTCTCGACCGCACCGACCTTCCCACCCACGCCCTGCAACGATCAGCCCGAGTGCTTGGGAGGCGCTACACCGGCGCCGATACGGTCATCGTCGGCGACACGCTCCGCGACATCGCTGCCGCGCGTGCCGTCGGCGCCAGGGCCGTCGCGGTGGCGACCGGACCCTACGGAGTTCAGGACCTGCAGGAAGCAGGCGCCGACGTGGTCCTGGCCGACCTGACTGACACCGCCGCCGTCGTTCAGGCGATCACCGCGCCGAGCTGACCCTGCTGAGGCACAGATCGAGGCTCCCGCTTGAGAGACAGGCACGAGTTCCTCGGCGGGCCGGATCCTCTACTGGCGACACTCATCCGGTGTACAAACCCTCGGGGCTGGACCGCGCGGAACCCGCAGGGGTAGCGTCGTGCGACGGTCAGGAGGTGCGATGCCCACTCAGTCGGTGATGCTCGACCAAGTTCGGCGGTATTTCGAGTACCCGGGCGCGGACGTAGACCGGGCGCCTGAGATCTACCACGACGATGCGGTGCTGGAATTCCCACAGTCCGGGGAGCGGTTCGAGGGCGTTGCCAACTTCACCGAGTGGCGCCGCCGGTATCCCGCCGAGGTGCGGTACCGCATGCGACGGGTCACGGCTCGTGAGGACCTGGCAGTGGTCGAACTCTCGATCGGCTACAACGGCGGTCCCTGGCAGTTCGGAGTGCAATTACTCGAGTTCCGCGGCGACAAGGTGGCACGCGAGCGGATCTATGTCATGGAGGGCTGGGAGGCACCCGAGTGGCGGGCCTCCTGGCGCTCCGAGACTCCGGCGGATCCGCCGGAGTAACTGAAGCGCTCCTCGCTGAGTGGAGGTGCCGGGAATCGAACCCGGGTCCTTCGACGTTCCTCCAGGGCTTCTCCGGGCGCAGCCTGCAATCGCCTCTACTCGGCTCCGGTGATCTCGCAGGCAAGTTCACCGTGACGAGCCCAGTCGCGTAAATGTCCCCACCGGTCCCGCGACCGTACCGGCGGGTGAGCCTCCTAGCTGATGCCGATCACCGGGTCGGAAGCATCCCCGGGTCGACAGACTTCTTTACTCCGCCTTAGGCGGCGAGAGCGAAGTCAGAGCGCTTAGCGTTGGCACTTATAACGTTGCCGCGTTGGTTTACGAGCTCACGCGACATCCTCGGCCCGCTTCCCCTGGTTCGACGAACGAAGTCGAAACCGTTCACCCCCATATTGAGTTGTCAATCCAGCCGCAGCTGGCACCTGAACGGGCTGGCTGCTGGCACGGCCCGTTCAGGCTACTTCATAGAACACCTTGCCGACCAGGGCGATTCCCGCCTGGTGTCCGGCGACACTCCAACCATCAAGATCGGCCAGCGAGCGGAGTAGTTGGTCGATCCGCCCCATTTGCCAGGGTCAGCGGACGCTTGCTCCGCTCCGTGGCCGATCTTAGCCGCGCAACCGCCCAAATCCCCCGGCGAGAGCCCTTCCCATCTGGTTACTCGCAGGTAACATGAGCGGGGAGCACGGAGTCCCGGCCACGAGGATGCGAGCTGCCATGACGACCACCACTGAAAGCCATACAGCCGGCGAACGCGAGGCTCGCCGCCTTGCCGAAGAAGCCCGCGAGACCGAGTGGCGTGCGCCGTCGTTCGCCAAGGAGTTGTTTCTCGGGCGATTCCAGCTCGAGCTCATCCATCCCCATCCAACCCAGTCGCCGGACCAGCAGTCGCGCAGCGAAGCGTTCCTGACCAAGTTGCGGCAGGTCTGCGAGAGCGAGATGGACGGCGCCGTCATCGAGCGCGACGCCAGGATCCCGGACGAGTATGTCAAGACCCTCGCCGAACTCGGCGTATTCGGCATGAAGATCCCGGAGCAGTACGGCGGCCTGGGCCTGAGCCAAGTGGCTTACAACCGCGGGCTGATGCTGGTCGGCTCGGTACACCCGGCACTCGTCGCCCTGGTGTCCGCGCACCAGTCCATCGGCGTCCCTCAGCCGGTCAAGCTGTTCGGCAACGAGGCGCAGAGACAGGCCTACCTCCCCCGGTGCGCAAAGGGTGCGATCAGCGCGTTCCTGCTGACCGAGCCGGACGTCGGTTCGGACCCGGCGCGGATGGCCACGACGGCGACCCCGGTCGAAGGCGGGTCCGCCTACGAGCTCGACGGGGTGAAGCTGTGGACGACCAACGGCGTGGTCGCCGAGTTGCTCGTCGTGATGGCCCGGGTACCGGCGCACGACGGCGGGCCGGGTGGAATCAGCGCGTTCGTCGTCGAAGCCGACTCTCCCGGCATCGTCGTCGAGCAGCGCAACGCCTTCATGGGCCTGCGCGGCATCGAGAACGGCCTGACCCGGTTCGACAAGGTGCGCGTGCCGGCCGAGAACCGGCTGGGCGCCGAAGGGCAGGGCCTCAAGATCGCCTTGACGACGCTCAACGCGGGCCGGCTGGCCATTCCCGCCACCTGCACCGCCGCGTCGAAGTGGTGCCTGAAGATCGCTCGCGAGTGGTCGAACGCACGAGTCCAGATGGGCCGGCCGATCGGCAAGCACGCCGCCATCGCGCACAAGATCTCCTTCATCGCAGCGACCACGTTCGCCCAGGAGGCCGTTCTCGACCTGTCCGCCGAACTCGCCGACAAGGGTGGCCGCGACCTGCGGATCGAGGCGGCGATGGCCAAGCTCTGGACGTCGGAGATGGCGTGGCTGGTGGCGGACGAACTGGTGCAGATCCGCGGGGGGCGGGGTTACGAGACCGCAGAGTCACTGCGCGCTCGCGGCGAACGAGCCGTTCCCGCCGAGCAGGTCCTGCGTGACCTGCGGATCAATCGCATCTTCGAAGGCACCAACGAGATCCAGCGGCTGCTGATCGCCCGTGAGGCGGTGGACGCTCATATCCAGGCGGCGGGGGCGCTCGCCGAGATGGACGCCGACCTGCCCGACAAGGCGCGCGCTGCGGCCAAGGCCACCGGGTTCTACGCCCGCTGGCTACCCAAGCTGGTGACCGGAAAGGGCCGCGTCCCGGGTTCGTACACCGAGTTCGGCGTGCTCGCGCCGCATCTGCGCTACATCGAGCGGACCTCACGCAAGCTCGCCAGGTCGTCGTTCTACGGCATGGCCCGGTGGCAGGCCAAGCTCGAGCGTAAGCAAGGGTTCCTCGGCCGCATCGTCGACATCGGGGCCGAGCTGTTCGCCATGGCGGCCAGCTGTGTCCGGGCGCAGATGCTGCGCGACCAGGGCTTGGACGGCGAACGCGCAGCTCAGCTCGCCGATGTGTTCTGCCGGCAGTCCAGGCTCCGCATCGAGCGGCTGTTCGACGCCCTCTGGACCAACACCGACACGGTCGACGAGAAACTCGCCAAGGCCGTGCTGACCGGCGAGCACCTCTGGTTCGAGGCCGACGTCATCGACCCGTCCGAGGGCACCGGTCCGTGGATCGCCGAGCGCTCCGCCGAGGCGCGTCCGAACGTCGCCCGGCGCTTCCTCTGAATGATCTGAGTCTTGGCTCTATTGCAGCGGCCGGCATTGCGACGCCTGCCTCAGACCTCCAGATCTGCCAGCAGTGCGGCGATGCCCTGCTGCCATTCTGTTCGATCGGCAAACCTCTTGGGCGACGGTTCGGACGGCGATGTCGACATCTCCATCCCACTGAGCGGATCCAGTCGGAGTATCGAGGCGGTGTAGTGCGGACCGTAGGTGTCGGCGTCGAGTTCAATGGCGGCGCGGACCGCGATGCCGTCAGTGAGTCGCATCATGGTGCGCTCATAGGGATAGTCGAGCGCCGACTCTGGCGGTGGGCCGATCTCCGAGACAGTGACCCAGGAATCGCCTCGCTGCCGAGCCGCGCTGATCCGCGCGGCGACGTGTTCCCTGTGCTGAGCGTCGGTGAGCTCTCTCCACCGCACCATCCAAGCCGCGCCGGCCAGCGACTCCTCGTCGAGCGCGCCGCCCAAGGACTCGGTCAGGGGCGATACGATCGTCCGCCATCTCCCGTAGGCGGCGCTCAACTCTTCTGTGGTGGCATGTCGACGCAGCCGATCCGCGAC
>DATHUM010000069.1:0-9492 GCA_035462225.1 Jiangellaceae bacterium
AAGTACGGACTCGCCGAGGAACTCGAGCCGTTCGTTCGTCGGCAGGCCACCATGCTCGTACGCGTACGAGCGGTGCGTCAGCGCACGTTCGAGTAGCTCGGCGTCCACTGCGACCCCGAGCCGATCAGAAAGCTCCGCCAGCGTGAGTGGCACGCGCGGATCCCGACGCGTGCTCAGACGTCGCCGACCTGGCGACCGTTGTACTCGCGGAACAGCGGCGTGCCCTGCGAGTCCTCCACCACGTGGGCACGGTGAGACACCACCCACACGGTGCGCCCGTTCTCGGTGCGCTTCTGGATCTGCGGAAGCTTGGCCTTCCACTGCGCGCGGCGGTGGCGGGTGTTGCTCCGGGACATTCTCCGCTTCGGGACGGCCACGGCTATCTCTCCTCCGTCGGGCCGGCCCCTTGGTTCAACTCCGGGCCGGACACATCGTTGCCCTCGGTACGCAGCCTTGCCAGCGCCGCCCACCGAGGATCGGCGATCTCATGTTGGTGTGTCGGGTCGTCGGCCAGCCTGGCCCCGCATTGCGGGCACAGGCCCGGGCAGTCGTCCCGGCACAGTGGTGCCTGCGGTAGCGCCAGCACCACCGCGTCGCGCAACGTCGGCTCGAAGTCGATCAGCTCTCCTTCGACCACGCGCACCTCATCGTCCGCCGCCGCGCCCACGTCCTCGGCGCGGTCCGGATAGACGTACAGTTCCTGGAGCTCGACAGTCGTCTCACTGTCGATCGCGTCCAGGCAGCGCACGCACTCGCCGGCCAGCGGAGCTCGCGCCGTACCCGACACGAGCACGCCTTCCATGACCGACTCGAGCCGGAGGTCCAGCTCGATGTCGGCCCCTTCGGGCACACCGACCACGCCGCCGATCCCAAGGTCGGCGGGGGCGGGCACCGACCGCTGGATCCGCTGCATCGCCCCTGGCCGGCGCCCGAGCTCGTGGGTGTCGAGCACGAGCGGCGTTCGTGGGTCGAGGGTGCTCAGCTTTCCAACTCTCGTCGTTGCGGGCATGCCGACTCGTGGCCTCGGCGGGAGGCCGACATGCAAGGTTACTAGAGAGACGGTGGCCGCACACAATCGAGCCGCAGGCTGGGACTGCTCACTCTGCGCGGGCCTCCTGCGGCCGTGGTTCGGCGGCCGTCTCGTCTTGCTCCTCGGGTTGGTCCTCGGCATCCCCGCTGGGCTGGTCGGTGGCGACTTCTTCACCGGGCGGTTCGCCCTCGGCGGCCGATTCGCCCTCAGTAGCCGGTTCGCCCTCGGCGGCCCCAGTCTCGGCGACCGGTGGCTCAGCCGCGGAAGCCGGCTCGCCCTCAGTGGCCGCAGCCTCGGCCGCGGTGGCCGCGGACTCGGCCGCGGTGACCTGTGGCTCACCGGAAGCCGGTTCGCCCTCGGCCGCTCGCTCGTGCGCGGTAGCCGGCTCGTCCAGGTCGGCCGCCGGTCCCTCGGCTGCCGGTTGCTCCGAAGCCGCGAGATCACCCCGGTTGAATTCGCCGAAATCTTCTGGGCGACGAGGTGTCCAGCCTGCGGATGCCTCTGCCGTCGCAGCGCCCTGCGCGGTCTCGGAGTTTCCGCCAGGCCGGGCGCTGTCGCCGAGCAGATCCGACCCTTGGTCGGCGACCGCCGCATCGGCCATCGGACCCCACCGTGGCAGGGCATACCTGTCAGATTGCGCGTCCCACCGCGGCGGCGCGTTCCACTCAGCGGACTGGTCCGTACCGGTGCCGAGTGCGAACGAATCGGCCGTCTCGGGTGACATCGACCGCCCCGCCGACGGAGCCGGCTCGATGCCCGACCCTGGACCGGCCTCGGGCAGTTCGCCGAGCTCGCTGTACAGCCCCGGCTGCGCGAGGCGCTGACGCCCCTGCCGGACCGTCTCGAGGATGTTGGTGACCGACACCTCGAGATGGGCGAGCTTGGCGTCGACGTACTCGTCGATCTCGCGAGACGTGCGCTGAGACCGCTCATGCGCGTCGCGGATCAACTCGGCCGCCTCGATGCGGGCCTCTCGGAGCACTTCTTCTTCCGAGACCATTCGTGCCCGCTCCTCAATGGCGGCGGTCAGGAGCCGCTCGGCATTGGCGGTGGCCTCGTACAGCATCGCGTCTCTACGGCTGAGTACGGCCTCGGCTTGGGCCAGGTCGTCCGGCAACAGCTCGCCGAGTTCGGTCAGCAACCGGGACAATTCAGCCTTGTTGACCACGATCGATGACGACATGGGCAGTGACCGAGCGCCACTTACCAATGCCCTGATTTCATCCAGTTTTTCCTGGACCTTCACATCCCCACCCCCGCTAGCGTTCGGCGAGACGTTGCGTGAGCCTTCCCAAAACGGTATCTGGGACCAGGCCCGAAACGTCACCCCCGTACGAAGCGACCTCCTTGACAAGGCTGGACGAAAGGAACGAATAGTCCGGATTAGTAGCGACGAAAAGCGTCTCGAGGCTAGATAGCCGGTAGTTCATCTGGGCCATCGAGAGCTCGTACTCGAAGTCGGTGACGGCCCGAAGACCACGAACCACTGCCGGAATGTCGCGGGCCCGGCAGAAGTCGACGAGCAACCCCTCGAATCTTTCGACTGTGACGTTGCCGAGCGGTGCGGTCACCTCGCGCAACATCTCGATGCGCTCGTCGACGGTGAACAATCCCTTCTTCGACACATTGACCAGCACAGCCACGACAACCTCGTCGAACAGAGGGGACGCTCGCTCGATGACGTCCAGGTGACCGTTCGTCACTGGATCGAACGAGCCGGGACACACGCAACGTCGCATCTTGCCCTCCGCAAGGTCCATAGTCACCCAGCCGGCCGACCGTACCAGAGAGTTGTCTCTCCATAGCGCCGATCCCGCACCGCCACCAGGCCGGACGGCCATCGCACCGGATCACCGCGGCTGGGTCGTTCGATCACCACGACAGCATCGGGTGCCAACCAGCCGGTTGTCAGGGCGCTCAGGATGTCGGTGACCTCATCCGAATCCATGGCGTACGGCGGATCGGCTAGGACGAGGTCGAACGGCTTGTCCGGTCGCATGGCGAGCACCCGCCGTACCGAGATCGACTGGACGTCGACATCGCCCAACCCGACCGTCGCGACGTTGGCCCGGACGGTTCGCACCGCGTTCGGGTCCGATTCTACGAGCATGGCGTACCCGGCACCCCTGGACACCGCTTCGAGCGCGAGCGCGCCACTGCCGGCGAACAGGTCGAGCACCCGCAGCCCGTTCAGCGAGCCGAATATGGACTCCAAAGACGAGAACAGCGCCTCGCGCACTCGGTCGGGGGTGGGGCGCGTGCCGCGGCCGCCAGGGACCTTCAGCCGCCGGCCCCTCGCGGCGCCGGCCACGATCCGGGTCATGCCTTCTCCAGGTAGTCACGCTCTTCGACCCCGAGTTCGGCCACCGCGGCGGCGAGATCCGGATACCGCTCGAGCTGCGGATCGGCCGTGACGACCGAGCCCGCTGCATCGCGCGCCACCATGATCAGATTCTCGTCGCGGAGCACGCTCAGCAGGCGCAGGCTCGAGCGCCGGCCGGACTGCTCGACACCGAGAATGTCGCCCTCCCGCCGCTGCTCGAGGTCGACCTGCGCGAGGTAGAAGCCGTCGCGGGAGTCGGCGACCGCATCGAGACGATCACGTGCGGTGGTGCCGGCCGGCGTGTCCGTGACCAACAGGCAAAGGCCAGGAATGTCGCTGCGGCCGATCCGGCCCCGCAGTTGGTGCAGTTGCGAAACGCCGAAGCGCGTCGCGTCCATCACAACCATCATCGAAGCGGTCGGCACGTCGACCCCTACTTCGATGACAGTGGTGGCGACCAGAACCGGCACGTCTCCCGAGGCGAACCGGCGCATCGCGTCGTCCTTGTCCTCGGGCGGCATCCGGCCGTGCAGTATTCCGACCGGCACGCCCGCAAGGGGCCCTTCGCGCAGCATCTCGGCCACGTCCATGACGGCCACCGGACGCCGGTCGCCCGATTCTCCGGTCAGGCCCACGGCCTCCGGGCCGGTGTCGAGATCACCGCCGATCCGCGGGCACACCACGTACACCCGATGGCCGGCGGCGACCTCCTCGCGCACCCGCTGCCAGGCCCGGTCTAGGAACTGGGGCTTCTCGGAGATCGGGACCACATGGGTCTCCACATCCGCGCGGCCGGTGGGAAGCTCGCTCATCGTCGACACCCACAGGTCACCGAACACAGTCATCGCCACCGTGCGCGGAATCGGCGTGGCAGTCATGACCAGCACGTGCGGACGGGTTCCGGCTGGACCTTTCTCGGCCAGGGCAGCCCGCTGCTCGACGCCGAACCGGTGCTGCTCGTCGACGACGACCAAACCAAGATCGGTGAACTTGACCCGTTCTTCGAGCAGCGCGTGGGTGCCGACGACGATGCCGGCCTGCCCCGAGGCGGCGGCCAGCAGGGCGGGCCGGCGGGTGGCGGCGGGCATCGACCCGGTGAGGAGCACGACCTGCGTGCCGACCTCCGAGCCGCCGAGCATGCCACCCTCGGCGAGCGGGCCCATCAACTGCCGCAGCGTCCGGTAATGCTGATGAGCCAGGACTTCGGTGGGGGCCAGCAGCGCCGCTTGGCCCCCTGCATCCACGACCTGCAGCATCGCCCGGAGCGCGACGACGGTCTTGCCGCTTCCGACCTCGCCCTGCAGCAGCCGGTGCATTGGGTGAGGCTGGGCCAGGTCAGCGGCGATCTCGTCGCCCACCTTTACCTGTGCCTTGGTCAGCTCGAACGGCAGCTGAGCGTCGAACTGGTCGCGCAGGCCATCGGCGTGCGGGCGGCGCGGGGTAGCCGGCAAGGCCTCGACGCTGGCACGCCGCCGCGCGAGCTCCACCTGCAGGACGAAGGCCTCCTCGAATCGAAGCCGGTGGCGAGCCTTCTCCACCTCAGCCATCGATTGCGGTTGATGGATGACGCGCAGGGCACGGTCAGCGTCCATCAGGCCGAGCCGCGCCCGCAGGGACGCGGGGATGGGTTCGCGCACGTAGTCGAGCTGGTCGAGCAGGGTGACGACGCACTTCGCGATACGCCAGGTGGGCAGCTTGGCCGTGGCGCGGTACACCGGGATCAGCTGGCCGGCGAACGACTGGACCGCCCGTGCGGGGTCTTCAAAGTCGTCCAGCATGTCGTAGTCGGGGTGGGTGAGCTGGCGGTTGCGCTGGTACTGGGACACCTTGCCGGCGAACAGCCCGATCCGACCAGGGCGCAGTTGGCGCGAATGCCCCGCCAAAGCCCGCTCGGATTTACCGAAGAAGGTAAGCGACAGGTCCCCGTACCCGTCAGTGACCAGCGCGTCGAGCATCCAACCGCGACGGGAACGCATCGGCCGCAGGTTTGCCGTTTTCACCCTCGCCAGCACGGTGACGTGCTCGTCGATCCGGAGCGCGTCCAGGTCGGTCAGCTCGCCGCGCTTGGCATAGCGGCGTGGGTAGTGCCGAAGCAGATCGCCCGCGGTGTGCAGGTCGAGGGACTCGGCCAGCGTCTTGGCCGTCTTCGGACCCAGCAGGCGATTCAGCGGGTCGCTGAACGACAGGCCCACTACTCCACCCCAATCAGCAGCGGGTACCTCGCCTGGCCACCCGCGTAGACGACGGTGTCGACCCCCGGATGCTCAGCATGCACCACCTCGCCGACACTCTCGGCGAGCGAGCCGTCAGCGTCCTGGCCGGTCACCAACGTCACCAGCTCTCCCCCGACCGCGAGCATTCGCCGCACCACTTCGACGGCCACGCCGGCAAGATCCGATCCGATGATCGCGAAGTCGCCTTCGACCACGCCGAGAATGTCTCCCGGCTGGCAGACACCTGCGGACGTCACCGCCTCGCGAGCCGCGATCGTCACGGCACCGTGCCTGGTATGACCGGCCGCCGTCGTCATGGCGACTACATCGGTGTCGAACGCGCGGCCCGGCTCGTGGACCGCCGCTGCCGCGATTCCCTGGACTTGGACCGTCGTCGGGATGACGGCCACCCGCAGTCCGTGTGAGCGGGCTTCAGCGGCCGCCGCCTCGGCGACCGGGATGCCGTCGCGGTCGTTCGGCAGCACGACCACCTCGGTGAAGCTGCATTGCCGGATCGCCTGAAGCATCTCCGCCGTCGACGGGCGCCTGCCGATCGGTGACCGAACGACGGTGGCGCCGGCCGACTCGAACAGCTCGGCGAGCCCTTCACCGGCCGCGAACGCGACCAGCGCCCGTCCCGGCCGGGCTGGCGCCGACACCTGCTCGGCGAGATAGGTGACCCGGATCTGGTGTGGCCGGCCGGCCACGATGCCGGCCTCGATCGCCGCACCCGGATCATCCACATGCACGTGGACGTTCCACAGCCCTCTATCACCGCTGGCCCCGCCCACCACGAGGAGCGAATCCCCCATCGGCTCGAGCGCCGCGCGGAGTGCAGGAATCGCCTGCTCGTCGGCGTCCAGTAGATACATGACCTCGTAGGCCGGCCCGGCCTGAACGGCCTCGGGCGCCGCGAAAATGACTTCTGGCACGTCGTGCGCAGCCAACTCCCGGGGGCGCGGAAGCGGGCGCCGGCCCGTCAGCACCGTGTCAAAGGCGTCGAGCACGACTGTGAGCCCGCGACCCCCCGCATCGACCACGCCGGCTCGCTTGAGGACGTCTAGCTGGTCCGGAGTGCGTTCGAGTGCCTCCCTTGCACCACGAGCCGCGGCCAGTGCCACGTCCGGCAACGACGCCTCGTCGTCCAGGGCGGCCGCCGCCGCCTCGGCAGCGGCACGTGCGACGGTCAGGATCGTGCCCTCGACCGGCTTGGCCACCGCCGCGTATCCATCGCGAGCGGCCCGCTCGAGAGCCGCCACGAGCGCTGCCGCGTCGCGGACATGATGCGGCTCCGGAGAACCGAACACGTCGGAGACCCCGCGCAGCATCTGGGCCATGATCACACCGGAGTTGCCCCTTGCGCCGAGGAGCGCTCCGCGAGCGGCCGCGGCCACGACGTCGGCTAGCGTCGCGTCGCCGCGGCCGGTCACCGCCTCGGCGGCCTGTGTGGCGGACTCCATCGTCAGATAGAGGTTGGTGCCGGTGTCGCCATCCGGAACGGGGTAGACGTTCAGCGCGTCGATCTCCTCGCGGGCGACGGCAAGACCCTCGAGGGCCGCCTGGCACCATCGGAGGGCGACCCGTGCATCCAGGACCGGCTCTCGCGTCATAACCTTCCTCGGCTGCGGCTCTGTCGAAGCGTAGCCGCCCCGCGGCGGGTTGCCACGGTTTGGGTTCACCGCCTCGAACCGGGTATCCTGCTTCGGTTGCCCGCGGCGGGGCCCCGCCGTTGGGCGCACCAACGTCGTCGCCTCCCCTCTACCTGCTAGGAGTCTCCCGTGGCTGCCAACTGCGACGTCTGTGGCAAGGGCCCGGGCTTCGGCAACTCGATCTCGCACTCGCACCGCCGGACGCCCCGTCGCTGGAACCCGAACATCCAGACCGTGCGCACGACCGTGGGCGGCACCCGCAAGCGGATCAATGTGTGCACCTCTTGCCTGAAGGCCGGAAAGGTCACCCGCTGACCGCACCTCCGGCTAGCTGACCGGCCGGTTTCGCCCCGAAAGGGTGGGCCGGCCGTTTGCATGCCTGCACCAAGCTTCCTCGGTGCCACTCGCCGCCTGCACCAAGCCTCCACAGTGCCGCTATAGCGCAACCGAGCTTCCACGGTGCGGTGGCGCAACAGCATCACGCTTCCGCGGTTGCAGGTCCGCTCCAGATCACGAGCCGCGCGAGAACGCTTCAGCACCACGCGATCAGCTGAAGTGAACATGACCCCCTGGGCCCTCGTACTCCTTCCCAGCAACTGTCACACCGGTACCCTCGCCGACCGACCCGACCACCGACCATCCTTCGGGCAACGACGAGCCCGGCGCGAACGTCGCCGCAAACCCGTTGTCGTCCCCTCCGGTGAGGATCCAGTGCAGGGGGTCCGCTCCCAGCGCGGCCGCGAAGTCCCGCATCGGCGGCGGCACCTCGAACGCCGCGGGGTCGATGTCCACCGCCACGCCACTCGCCTCGGCTATGTGCCCGACGTCGGCAAGCAGGCCGTCGCTGATGTCGCACATCGATGTCATGTCGCCGGCGGCAGCAGCACGCAGCGCAAGCTGGTACGGCACTTCGGGACGGCGGTGCGCCTGCACCAGCGCGCGGGGAGAGCGGAACCCGCGCGAGAGCACCTGCAAACCCGCCTCGGCCCACCCGAGCCGTCCGCACACAGCGACCCGGTCGCCGGGTCGAGCTCCCGACCTCGTCACCGGATCGCGCCCGCCCAGGTCGCCCAGCGCGGTCACAGAGATCACCACTACGTCCGCGCGAACAGTGTCGCCACCTACGACGGAGGCGCCGACGATGGCCGACTCGTCGCGCAGGCCGTCGGCTAGCTCGAGCACCCACTGGGCGGCCAGGTCCGGCGGCGCACCCAGCCCTACCATCAGTGCCGTCGGCCTGGCTCCCATCGAGACCACATCGGAAAGGTTCTGAGCGGCGGCCTTGCGTCCCACGTCGTACGCCGACGACCAGTCACGGCGGAAGTGCCGCTGCTCGACGAGCATGTCGGTGGTCGCAACGACGCGTCCGTCGGGAGCCGCCACCACCGCGGCGTCGTCGCCTGGACCGACAAGGACGTCATCGCCCTGAGGGAGCCGGTCGGCAATCGCCGCGATCAGCCCAAACTCTCCCAGGTCGGCTACGTTGTCCGGCATCAGTTCCCCTGCGTTCGAAGCGAGGCGGTAGGTTTACGCCCAGTCTGTCGGACATCTTCCCCCCCAACCCCCAGGAGGACGCCCGTGGTCCAGGCATACATCCTGATCCAGACCGAGGTAGGCAAGGCGGCCGACGTGGCTCGGGCGATTGCCGAGATCGACGGTGTGACGCTCGCCGAGGACGTCACGGGGCCGTACGACGTCATCGTCCGCGCCGAAGCGCGCAACGTCGATGAACTCGGCCGGCTCGTCGTCGCCCAGGTCCAGGGAGTCGAAGGCATCACTCGCACGTTGACGTGCCCCGTCGTCCACATCTGATCCTGCTCGCGCCGCTTGCGCTGGCCGGGTGCGGGTTCGGCGCGGTCGAGGTCGAACCGTACGACGTGCCGCCCGGCGCGGATCAGGCCTGCGCATCGTTGATCGGCGACCTGCCCGAGGTCGTCTCGGACGCGGTCACCCGCGACGTGAAACCGGCCGAGTTGCCCGCGGCCGCGTGGGGCCAGCCGCCGATCGTGCTGCGGTGCGGGGTCGGCCTGCCTCCGGAATACCGGCCCGATGCCATCCTGACCGAGATCGATGGCGTCGCCTGGCTCCCGGCCGAGGGCGTCGGCGGGATGTTCTTCGCCACGGTCGACCGCGATCCCATCGTCGAGGTGGCCGTCCCTGACGACTACGACGCGGCGAGTGTGCTGGGCGATCTCGGCCCGTCGATCACGGCCAACGTTCCACTGCGGTAACCCCGCTGATCATGCAAAAGTGGGGCGTCGCGCCGTATCTGCCGGA
>DATHUM010000070.1:0-8577 GCA_035462225.1 Jiangellaceae bacterium
GACACACACGCTGAGTTGTCCGACGGCCGCTGGCCCGATTCTGGCGCCACGCCGATCGAGGCGGTCGTGCACGCCGACGCGCTGGACACTCTGGGAATCGACATCGGCGACAGGCTGACCGTTGAGCTGTTGGCCGGAGCATCAGTCACAGTGGATGCCCTCGTCGTGGGTACGTTCCAGCCTTCCGAGCGCGAGCATGTGCTGTGGCGCGGGCTGGGTCACGGCGCACATGTCGACGACCAGGAAGACGCGCCGACAGTGTTCGGCCCACTCCTCGTCCCGACCGACGACCTGGTCGATCGAGTCCAGCCGGGCTCGACGACAGCCGTTTGGACGGTGAGACTGGACCTGAATCGGGTGTCCGTTGAGACGGCGGATGCGGCGATCCGGTCCTTGGCTCAGCTTCGCGACGACCTGGCGGACGTGGCCACGGGCGATCAGTCCACCCGAGTCTCGATCGCCGGTGGCACCGACGTGCTCGAACGGGCCCGGGACGCGGCATCGTCCGCTCGGGCCGTGCTGTTCGTGATCGTCACCATGGTGGCGGTGCTGGCGGCCTGGGCACTCGCATTCACAGCACGAATCCTCGCCGCGGGCCGGGCGTCCGTGACTGCGCTGTTCCGGGCACGCGGCGGCCGGGATCGCCTGCTGGTACGGCTATCTGTGTTGTCCGCTGCGGTCCCGGCGCTGGTAGTGGCCGGGGCCGCCCCACCTGTGGCCGACTTGATACTGGCCGAATTGCGCAACCGCGATGTCGTGGCCGCTACCGGTAGCACCGGCCGGTGGTTGCTGAGCACCGCTGTCGCCGCCGGCTGGTTGACCATGCTCGTCATTGCCGATCTCCGGTCGGGGCGATCGATGGCCAGCGTGTCGGCCGAATCGGCCCGGCCTACCCGTCGCGCGGCCGTGCAGCGAGCCGGAGTCGACGTCGTCGTTCTCGCGCTCGCATTGCTCGCTCTGCAGCAACTGCACCGGCCAGTGGGTGCGACACCGGACGTCGTGCTGATCGTCGCACCCGCGGTGCTGGTACTTGCGGGGACCCTCATCGTGGTCCGTCTGTTGCCGTGGTGCAGCCGCGCGGCCGCCCTGGTGGCGGCGCGGACGCGAGGCTTGCCGGCGGTGCTCGGCTCGTTCGAAGTCGCCCGCCGGCCGCTGCGGCACGTGGCCGCTGTGGCGATGCTGGCCCTTGCGCTGGCCGCAGCCGTATTCGCAGCGACAACACAAGCCACCTGGAACTCGTTTCGCGACAACTCGGTCGCCCTCGCCGAGCCGGCCGACGTGCGCGTCAGCATGGTCCCCGTCCTGGTTACGGACCGGCCCGTGGACGCGACGGCCGATCAGCTCGCCGCACTGCCCGAGGTCGAGGCCGTAATGCCGGCCCACCACGAATCGGCGCGCAGCGACACCCGCCAGATCGACCTGATCGGTGTCGATCCAGGCGCTGCGGTGGAGATCATGCGCTGGCCACCGGCACTGGCGGGGGGCCCGGCGCCACAGCTGCTGGCCGCGCTGACCGGTCCCGGTGATCTGCCGGCGCTGGTCACTCGCACCTACGCGGACGAACTCGGACTGGACGTCGACAGCACCACCATCGTGACTGTGCGCGGCGTGCGACTTCAGGTCCGGGTTGCCGGCCTGGTCAATGCCGTACCCGGTGCCACCCAGCCGGATGCGATGCTCGTGGACCAGCAAGCCCTACGCCATGCCCTCCGAGAGTGGGTCGAGGTGATCCAGGAGGGCGCTGACACACCCGAACTCGTCGATGTCGACCCGGCACCGAACCAGTGGTGGCTCGCGACGTCCGACAACGGAGCCTCGGCTGCGGCCGGCGCTGCCACGCTCGGTGGCGTCACGTCGGTCAGCACGCATGCCGATGCGGCCGAGTCGAGCAGCTTGGAGGTGACGGCGCGTGGTGTGTTCGCGGGGCTGACCGGAGGGCTGGCTTTCGCCGCGGCCTTCGGCATCGTCGGGACGATCCTGCACGCCGTGGCGTCGTACCGATCACGAACCGGCGAGCATGCAGTGTTGCGAGCCGTCGGGCTCGGCCGATCCAGCACGTTCAGCTCCATCGCGACCGAGCAGATCCTGCTGATCGGCTTCGCGACGATCGCCGGGCTGGGCCTGGGTACCGTGGTGTCCTGGCTCACAGTGCCGCACACGATCGGACGGCTCGCCGGGCTTCCAGAGCTGCCAAGGCTGGAACTGACGGTCCCGTGGCAGGTTCTGGCGGCTCTGGGAGTCAGCGCGGCCATCCTGCTCGGCGCGATCGTGGCCGTCGCTGCCGCGTCATTGCGGACGGTGAGCATCACGAGCGTGTTGCGGGCGGGTGAGGAGGCATGAGCCGGCTTGGCTTCGTAACCAAGCAGATCCGGGCCGACCTCACGGTCGTACTCCTGCTGGCCGCCGTGCTCGCAGTGGGTGCGTTCCTCGGTGCGGCGGCACCAATGTGGATCAACGACCGGCTGGATGCCACCCTGAAGGACACGCTGACCGATGCGGCGCCCCACGGTGACCTGGTCGCGCGCGGGTTGTTCGGCACCAGCGTCGTCGTCCCGCCGCGGGAAGACCTGATTCCGGATCTTGCGACGGTCGAACGCACCATCGACCAGGTGCGGCAGCAGGAGCCGGAGCTGACCGCAGCCTACTCAGGCGACCGGTGGTCGATGTCGCTGGCGACCGGCACAGTCACGTCGCACGACGGCCCCGCCGAGCCCTCGTCCAGGTTTCGCGAGGCCGGACTGTGGCTCCCGGAGGATGCCCAGGAGAAGGTCGAGGTGGTCGAGGGCCGCTTCCCGCGGACTGACGTCGAGATCGTCGAGTCACCTGCGTCCACCGAGGACGAACCTCTCACCATGCCCGTGTTCGAGGTCGCCGCGACGGCCGATGTCATGGACGCGCTGGAGCTGAACCTCGGCGACGAGATCGTCGCCCGGGCCGGCACCGTCAGCACCAGGTCGGGACAGGCGGACGCCTATGTGGGCATGCGCCTGGCCGGCGTCATCGAACCGGTGGATGCGGACGACCCGGCGTGGGAGGACACCTTCACCACGCTCGAGGCCGATCGCGGCGTGCCCGGAGACGACCCCCGCATCTACCGGGGCACGCTGCTCGCCGATCCGCTGCTGGCCGAGCAGCTCGTGGAGTGGGCGCAGCAGCGCGGCGTCGAGTGGCGGACCTGGCTGTCCATCCACTGGCACCTCGTGCTGCAACCCGATCGGCTCGACGCCGGCCAGGTCGATTCCATGATCACCAACGTCCAGCGGCTCCGCTCGTCGTACACCTGGACGACGTCACTGGACGAGGTACTGCTCAGCTACCTGGACGGCCGAGCCAGCGCCGAACGGTCCGCCGCGCTCGGCGTCGCCTCACTCGCCGGACTACTGGTGACCGTCCAACTCCTGACGATCGGACTGCTCGCCGAGAGCCGGGCCGCCGCGCTGTCGCTCACCCGCGTTCGCGGTGGCCGCGACGCCATGCTCGCCCGCACGCTTGCCACCGAAGCGGCGCTCGTCGGCGTGCCCTGCGTCGCCGTGGGAGTCCTGGCCGCGGCGCTGCTGGTCGGCGTGAGCTGGTGGATTCCCGCCCTCTTGCTGGTGCTCACGGTGGCGGCCCTGCCCGTGGTGGGAGTACGGCTGGCACGGCGTAGCGGCGCGGAGCGCCCTGAGCACGCCACCCTGCGGCCCTCGCCTCGCCGCCTGGTCGCCGAAGCCGGACTCGTAGTGATCGCCGGGGCCGCGGTGTGGCTGCTCTCCCAGCAGTCCCCTGACACCGGGGCCGGCGCCGATCCGGTCGTGTCGTTGACGCCGTTGCTTGTCGCCGCCGCGGCAGGCGTCGTGGTGTTCCGCGTCCTGCCGTACCTCGTCGCCGGGGTGACGCGGCTGGTTCGGCGCACCCGAGGTGCCACGGCGTTCCTTGTCTCCTCGCGGGCCGCGCGGAGCCCGGCATACGCCGTCCTGCCCGTCGTCGCAGTGCTCATGGCCGTCGGCCTGGCCGCGTTCGGGGGCACCGTCCGCACGACGGCCGACCAGGCTCAGGACGCGACCGCTTGGACGCAGGTACCGGCCGATGCCGTCGTGCAGACCACCACCTTGCGGGCCGAGGCTAGCGAGCTGGCCGACCTCGTGCCCGAGGCGACGCACATCGCGGCCGGTTACGTACTGCGCGGGCAACGGGCGACGGCCGAGCGGGACAGCACGGTCCGGGTCGACGTCCTGGCCGTCGATGTCCCGGCCTGGGCAGACGTGGTGGCTGGTTCGACCGAGCCGGTCGAACCGGTCGCAACGCTGGCGAGAGCACAGGACTCAGGCGGCGTGGCGCCGGCGATCATCAAGGGCCAGACCAACGACTTCGCCGTCGGGCAAGAGCTGACCATCACGATTCGCGGGCACGAGGTCACGGTCCGGTTGGTCGGCCGGGTAGAGACATTCGCCGGGGCTCCCATGGGCACCACTGTCGTGGTGCCGATCGACGGCCTGGGCACCGCGCCGTCCGAGCTCGGATTGCGCTGGCCCAACGTCGTCTATCTGGCCGGGCCGGTCGCGGATCTCGACCTCGAATCGGTGCTCGACGGTGACGTGATGCGGCGCGCGGACGTGCTGGCCGCGATCGGCGACGACCCCATGCTCGAGACCACACTGACGATCTTCCAGGTGGCAGTGCTTGCGGCAGCCGCCCTCGCCGCGCTTGCTGCCGTGCTGGGCCTGCAGGTCATGGCAAGATCGCGGACGTACGCGCTGTCCGTGCTGCGCACGCTCGGGCTGCCGTCCCGGAGCATGGCAACCTTGGTCGCCGCCGAGGTCGTGCCGGTATCGATCGTGGCGGCGGCCGTCGGGTCCGCGGTGGGCCTTGGTCTGGCGATCGTGGCCGGTCAGGCGATCGACCTCGCCGCTCTCACCGGGCTGCTCAACGCGGGCGGCCCGGTCACTCCCGACATCTCTGGTACGGCGCTCGCGGCCGCGGGTGTCGTAGCCGTCGTCATCGCCGCTGTCGTGATCGTCGTCGCGGCCAACCGCCGAGCCCGGCTCGGCGCCGTCCTTCGCGCAGGAGAAGACTCATGACCGCACCCACCATCGCGTGCGACAACCTGGTTCGCATCTACCAGACCGAAGGCATCGAGGTCATCGCGCTGCAGGGACTGGACTTGTACGTCGACTCCGGGGAGCTTGTCGCGATCGTCGGGGCGTCCGGGTCGGGCAAGTCCACGCTGCTGAACATCCTCAGCGGCAACGACGAGCCCACCGCCGGGCGGGTCACCGTCGCAGGGCACGACCTGCTCGAGATGTCCGCCCGCGACCGCGTCCGGTACCGCCGCGACGTCGCCGGGTTCATCTGGCAGCAGACGGCGCGCGGGCTGATGCCGTTCCTCACCGCTGCCGAGAACGTCACGCTGCCGCTGCTGCTGGCCGGAGCCGGGCGGCGCGAACGCCGGACCCGCGCCGGTGAGCTGCTCGAGCTCCTCGGCATCGGCTACTGCCGGGACCGGCGGCCGAGCGAGATGTCCGGCGGCGAGCAGCAACGCTGCGCGATCGCAGTTGCCGTGGCGAACCGGCCCGAGGTGTTGTTCGCGGACGAGCCGACCGGTGAGCTCGACTCGGCGACCGCGACCGAGGTGTTCGGCGCGTTGCGGTCGACCAACGCCGAGCTCGGGACGACCGTGGTGATCGTCACCCACGACCCGGCGGTTGCCGAGCATGTCGACCGGACGGTCGCGATCCGCGACGGCCGGACCTCGTCGGAGGTGCTGCGCCGCACCGAGATCACCGCGGACGGGCACGAGCGAGTCATCGCCGAGGAGTACGCCGTGCTCGATCGGGCCGGCCGGGTCCAGCTGCCCCGAGACTTCGTGACCACCCTGGGACTGCGCGAGCGCGTCCGCCTGGAGCTGGAGCCGGACCACGTCGGCGTGTGGCAGGCGCAGACCGGCAATTCCGGCAACCGCGACGAGGAGGTCGATGAGTGAGCGCGCTCGCCGTGGCCGAGAACATCAGCCGGACGTTCGCCCGCGGCGCGAGCCCGGTCCACGCCCTCCGCGGGGTGTCGCTGGAGCTGCACGCCGGCGAGCTGGTGGCACTCGTCGGCCGATCCGGCTCGGGCAAGACGAGCCTGCTGAATGTCATCGGCGGGCTCGACCGGCCGGACGAGGGCGAGGTCGTCATCGACGGCCGAAAGCTCAGCGAGCTAGGCGAGGCGGCACGCCAGCGGTTGCGGCGCGAGCAGGTCGGCTTCGTATTCCAGTCCTTCGGGCTGCTGCCGTTCCTGTCCGCTCGCGAGAACGTCGGCGTTCCGCTACGGATGCTGCGCTGGCGAACGCGCGCACGAGAGGCCCGAGTCACCGAGTTGCTCATCACGGTGGGGCTGGCCGACCACGCCGAGCACCGCCCGCCGGAACTGTCCGGTGGCCAGCAACAGCGGGTGGCCATTGCCCGCGCGCTGGCACCCGAACCTCGGTTGCTGCTCGCCGACGAGCCGACCGGCCAGCTCGATTCCGAGACCGGCCAGCAGGTCATCGCGCTGCTGCAGCGATTGGTCCACGAGTCCGGCAGCGCCGCCCTCGTCGCAACGCACGACCCCGCGCTGGTGTCCTACGCCGACCGCGTGCTGTATCTGCGAGACGGCCGGCTGGTCGACGGCGCGTCGGCCTGATCCCACCCCTAGAGGGCGAACAGAGCCAGGCCGGCACGGGCGAGCACGGAGCCGTATGACGCGTCCAGCCGCCACCACTGGCCCACGGATCGCAGCACGATCTCACCCTCGCCCAGGAAGCCGTATGAGCCCGCCGCGTGGGCCAGCCGGAGCGGCACGCCGGCCGCGAGCTCACGGTCCCAGATCTCGTCGGCCAGCTTCTCCAGGGCGACGCGCCCCTCGCGCAGCGCCGATCCCTCGGTGACGGACGGCGCCTTCTGCCGGAACTCCTCGATGCCGGCCCGGACGCGTTGGTCGACGTCAGACCCGTCCAGCGTCGCGAGCACCGTCCAGCCGCTGCGCGGTGGCAGGCTTGACGTCCAGCGAAGGGCCGGAACAGGCGGCGGCAACTCCAGCTCGCCACGGTCGCCGACTGCCCTGGCGGCCAGTGTTCCCGCCTCGAGGACGAGATCGACCGACACCGGTTCGGCCAACTCGACCGCGCGGAGCGCAAGAGCGTCGAACGGGGTCTCGGCGAAGCACCCGGCAACGGTGCCTTCGGCGACGATCCGCACGACCGCCTCTGCCTCGTACTGGGCGACGCGGGTGGCGAACATGGCCAGGTCCGCGGCCCCACCCGGGTGTCGGGGCACCAGCACGGTCATCCGGCGAACCTGTCCAGGACGGCCCGCTCCCGGTCGGTCAGCGGGCGGGATTGTGCACCGTCGATGTCGTACGCAACCATGGCGGTCGTCGCGGTCGCCAGCAAGGTGTGCCCGTCACGCACCTCGTAGGCGAGGTGGTACGACGACGTACCCACCCCGGTGACCCACATGTCGATGGCGATCGGCGCGGTCCGGTGCGGGACCGGCCGGAGGTATTCGATCGTCTGGTGACCGACGACCGCCCGCTCGTGCGGGGCCGACGGGTCGGCGAGGTGCCGATGGACGAAATCGATGCGGGCTTCTTGCAGGTAATCGGCCAGCATCGCGTTGTTGACGTGACCGTACGAGTCCAGGTCGTCGAACCGGACGGAGCACTCGAACCGGTACTTCATGCCAGAGCTCCCTGGAGAGACGGCGTCGGGCCGTCCAGCTCGACGTAGTCGCTGAGCATGGCCCGTTCGCCCGGGCCGATCCGCCGCGGCCGGCCGGCGTCGAAGTCGTAAGGCACCAGGGTCGACGAGGCCACCGCATATACCTGACGGTCACCGCCCGGGCCGAGCTCGAGGATCTCGTACCCGAGGTCGAACGAAGCGGCGCGGATCGCGGTCACCCACGTCTCGACCCGGATGGGTTCCGGACGATCAACTCCGGCTACATAGCGGAGCGGTGCCCGGTAAGAGATCTCGTGCCGGCGGACCACCATCCCGCGAGCGAATCCCTCCGCCCCACGCGACGGTGCGTGCACGTAGAGCATGTCGACCCGCGCCTCCTGCAAGTAGCGAAGGTAGACCGTGTTGTTGACATGCCCGTACGAGTCGATGTCCGACCAGCGCAGCGGCACCTGCGAGACGTGGCGCGCCATGCGGCAAGGCCTAGTCGCGCTTCAACTTGCGGTACGTCACCCGATGCGGGCGGATCGCGTCGGCGCCAAGGCGATCGACCTTGTTCTTCTCGTACGAATCGAAGTTGCCTTCGAACCAGAACCACTTGGCCGAGTCCTCGTCGTCGCCTTCCCACGCCAGAATGTGGGTGGCGACCCGGTCGAGGAACCAGCGGTCGTGCGAGGTGATCACGGCTCAGCCGGGGAACTCGAGAAGCGCGTTCTCGAGCGACTGCAGGGTTTCGACGTCGAGATCATTGGTCGGCTCGTCGAGCAGGATCAGGTTGCCGCCCTGCTTGAGGGTCATGGCGAGGTTGAGCCGGTTCCGCTCGCCGCCGGAGAGCACTCCGGCCGGCTTCTGCTGATCCGGGCCCTTGAACCCGAACGCGGCGACGTACGCCCGCGACGGCA
>DATHUM010000071.1:0-3343 GCA_035462225.1 Jiangellaceae bacterium
GCCTTGGCGGCCAAGCTCGCCAGAGCACGGTTGGCGCGTCGATCCAGTTACGGCCGGGCCTGAGCCCTACCGCCGTACCTGGCGAACGGCCGCGAGCGGCGCCGCCGCCGTCGTCCTCATCGGTTGTGACGGTGTCGGATACTGCGCTCGTGCAAAAGGCTTCTTCCATTATTATGTGGAATATTGGACAAGGCCTGGAGGCAGCAGCATGCGCGATGAGACCGTGGTTCCGCTGGTTGACGACGGCTTGGGCAACTCGGCATACCTGGTCGACCTGGGTGACGGCCGGGCGATGGCGGTGGACCCCAGTCGTGACCTCCGATCGTTACGCATGGCCGCGGCCCGGCGGGGGCTGCGCATCGCGTTTGCAGCCGATACCCATCTGCATGCCGACTTCGTGACCGGCGCTCTGGATCTTGTGGCCAGCGACGGCGCTATCGTCCTCGCGTCGGCAACCGGAGGGCGGGATTATCCGCATCAAGCTCTGGCCGACGGGGACGAGGTCGATCTCGGAGGCCTGTCTATTCGGACGCTGGCGACTCCGGGCCACACGTACGAGCACATTGCCTTCGAGCTGCTCGACGGGCCGAGCGTGCTCGGTGTTTTCACGGGCGGATCTCTGCTCGTGGGTGGGGCCGCACGGACTGACCTGGTGAGTCCGGAGCGTACTGAGGAGCTGGCCCGTGCGCAGTACCGCTCCCTACGACGGCTGGCCCGCCTGGACGATGAGGTCGCGGTCTGGCCGACGCACGGTGCGGGGTCGTTCTGCTCCGCGCCGCAGCAGGCGGCGCGCACCTCGACCATCGGCGCGGAGAAGGCGGGCAACTCGCTGCTGCGGGCCGAGGGCGAGGACTCGTTCGTCGAAGAGCTGTTGGGGTCCCTCGGCAGCTTTCCGCGGTACTTCATGCGGCTCGCCGAGGTGAACCGCCGTGGGCCGGATCTCGTCGGCCGGTCGCCGCAGTCGACCCCGCTCGATCCCGCCGCTGTGCACCGGTTGCAGGACGGTGGTGCGGAGGTGGTGGACGTCCGCCCGGTAAAGGATTTCGGCGCCGGACACATCCTCGGCTCGCTGTCGATCCCGCTACGGCCCGCGTTTGCCACTTGGCTGGGCTGGCTGGTCGAACCGGATCGTCCGCTGGTGTTCGTGCGCAACGCCGACCAGGACCCTGCCGAAATCATCTGGCAGGCCTTGAAGATCGGCTACGACCGCATCGCCGGCGAGCTCGCCGGTGGGTTGGGCTCGTGGGTGGAATCGGGCGGAACGGTGAGGCGGATCGCGGTGGTCGGCGCCGATGCGGTCGGCGATCAGGCGGTCCTCGATGTCAGGCAGACCGATGAGTACGCGGCCGGTCACCTCCCCGGAGCGACGAACGTCGAACTCGGAGCTCTCGCTACCGGTGCGGCGGCCCCGCTGCCGGCCGAGCCGGTCGTAGTGATGTGCGGTCGCGGCGAACGCGCGATGACCGCGGCCAGCCTGCTCGCCCGGACCGGCAGGCGTGAGCTCGCAGTGCTCGTCGGCGGCGCCGAGGACTGGTCGGACGCCACCGGCAAGCCCCTGCGGACAGGCGGATGAGTCCGGCCCCGGCCGCCCGCCCCGTCACGCTTGGCCTGCGGCAGAACGCCGCGCAGTTCACGCTGTTGGTGGCAGTCAACGCGCTCGTCGGCGGGATGCTCGGGCAGGAACGCACCGTCGTGCCCCTGCTGGCCGAAGCCGAGTTCGGGCTGCAGGCGTACACGGCCGCGCTCACCTACATCCTGGCCTTCGGGCTCGCCAAGGCCGGCACCAACTACATGGCGGGGACATGGTCGGACCGGTACGGCCGCAAGCCGGTGCTCGTCGCCGGCTGGCTGGTCGCGGTGCCGGTTCCGGTGCTGCTAATCTGGGCGCCGTCCTGGAGCTGGGTCGTGCTGGCCAATGTGCTGCTCGGGGTCAGCCAGGGGCTGACCTGGTCGACCACTGTGATCATGAAGATCGACTTGGTGGGACCTGGCCGGCGGGGCACCGCCATGGGCCTGAACGAGGCGGCCGGCTACGGGGCGGTGGCGGCCACAGCGCTTGCGACCGGCTACCTGGCCGACGCGTACGGGCTGCGCCCGGCGCCGTTCGTGCTGGGCGTGGCGTTCGCCGCCATCGGCCTGGGACTGTCCACACTCGCGGTGCGAGAGACTCGCGATCACGCGACCGCCGAGGCGGCTGCGCACGTCCCACAGCACGGTAGGCGGCACGATCATCTCCACGACCGGCTGCGCGACCGGGACGTTTTCGCGCAGACCACATTCCGCGAGCCCGCGCTGTCCTCTGCGAGCCAGGCGGGCCTGGTCAACAACCTCAACGACGGTCTGGCCTGGGGTCTTTTCCCCGTTCTGTTCGCAGGCGCCGGGTTGTCAGTAGGCCGGATCGGACTGCTGGCGGCCCTCTACCCCGCGGTGTGGGGCGCGGGGCAGCTGTTGACCGGTGCGCTCTCGGACCGGTGGGGACGCAAGGGGCTCATCGTCACGGGCATGTTGGTCCAGGCGGCAGCGCTCGCGATGGTCGCGGTCGGCACGGATTTCGTCACCTGGGCGGTCGCAGCGGTCATGCTGGGAGCCGGCACGGCCATGGTCTACCCGACGCTGCTGGCCGCGGTCGGGGACGTCGCCCATCCCGCCTGGCGGGCCCGGTCGGTCGGGGTGTACCGGCTCTGGCGCGACGCCGGGTTCGCCGTGGGCGCCGTACTAAGCGGTGTCGTCGCCGATCTGCTGGGCATCCGAGCCGCCGTGTGGGCGGTCGCGGTTCTCACCGCCGCGTCCGGGTTGCTGGTGGCAGTGCGGATGTATGAGACGCACCTAGGTGCGGCGGTGCGGACTTCCGGGAGGAAGGACAGCCATGGGTGATCGGGTCGCGAAGCACGCTCTGCTCGAAGAGTTCGCCGCCGTGGGCAAGGCGCTGGCCAGCCCTCATCGGCTCGAACTGCTCGACCTGCTCGCGCAAGGTTCGCGCAGTGTCGAGGAGTTGGCCCGGGCAGCCGGACTCGGCTTGTCCACCTGCTCGGCGCACCTGCAGCGACTCCTCACCGCCGGGCTGGTGACGACCCGCCGGGATGGCACCAGGATCTGGTACTCACTCGCAGGAGACGATGTCGCCGCCCTGGTGGCCGATATCCACTCCGTGGCGCAGCGGCATCGTCCGCGCACCGAACCGGCTCGGCGCGACTACGTAGGGCCGGACGACATCGAGCACGTCGATCTATCCGAGCTGCTCGACAAGGCAGACGCCGGTGAAATCGTCCTCCTCGACGTCCGCCCGGCGGAGGAGTAAGCCGCAGGCCACCTCCCCGGCGCAGTCCACATCCCGCTCGGCCAA
>DATHUM010000072.1:0-5490 GCA_035462225.1 Jiangellaceae bacterium
TCGCGCGCGTGCGTTGATGCTCTCGGCCGTGCTCGCCGCGGTGGCCGCGTTCTTCGTGATGTCGCGGTCCGGCGTCGGCAACGCCCAGATCGGCAGCAGCTACACGCTCAATAGCATCACCGCCGCCGTACTCGGCGGCGCGGCGCTTACCGGCGGGCGAGCGACGTTCCTGGGCGCCACCGTCGCCTCCGTGCTGCTCGCGGTGATCATCACTGTGCTGCCCTTCCTGGGCCTGAGCACCGACTACGGGCTGATGATCATCGGCGTACTGGTGCTCATCGGGATCATCCTGTTCCAAGTCGGCGACATCAAAGAGCTGGTCAAGCGGAACTTCCGGCGGGCCCGCCGGCTGGTCGTCGGCAGCCGGCCACCGAAACCGCCCAGCCTGCCGGACCTCTACCCCGCGGGGACGGCGGCCACCGTCATCCCCAGCGAACGCGTGCTGATCAAGGGCGGGATCGTACTGAGCCTGGATCCGGCCGTCGGTCACTTCGACCGAGGCAACGTCCTCGTCGAAGACGACCGGATAGTGGCGGTCGGCCCCGACCTCGAGGTCGGTGAAGCCGAGGTGATCGACGCCGGCGGGATGATCGTCATGCCCGGGTTCGTCGACACGCACCGGCACATCTGGGAAGGCGTGCTGCGCAACATCGGCACGGACGTCCCGCTGGAGGGCCGCACGAGCTACATCTCGTTCGTACTTCACAAGCTGGCTCCGGCATTCCGTCCCGAGGACGCCTACGCGGGAAACCTGGTGTCCGCCCTCGGTGCGATCGACGCGGGTGTCACGACGCTGCTGGACTGGTCGCACATCCAGGGCTCGCCGGCCCACACCGACGCGGTGATCCAGGCGTTGCGCGACTCGGGCTTGCGGGCCGTGTTCGCCTACGGGTTCCCGTGGTGGGGCAAGTGGGAGGAGCGCCAGCCCAGCTGGTTCGTCCGCGCGGCCACCGAGCACTTCTCGAGCAAGGACCAACTGCTCACGCTGGCGCTGGCCGCTCCCGGGCCAGAGTTCACCGACTTCGAGGTATCCCGCGACCACTGGAAGCTGGCCAGAGAGGCCGACGCACGGATCACCACCCACGTCGGCGTCGGCACCTACGGCCAGGACGGCAAGGTCCAGGAGATGGGTGCGGCGGGGCTGCTGGGGCCGGATACCACTTACATCCACTGCACCACGCTCAACGACACCGAGATCCAGATGATCGTGGACAGTGGCGGCACGGTGTCACTGGCCACCCCGGTCGAGATGATGATGGGCCACGGCATGCCCCCCATCCAGAAGTTCCTGGATCGCGGCGTGCGCCCCAGCCTCAGCGTCGACGTCGAGACGAACGTGCCCGCCGACATGTTCAACCAGATGCGCTCGGTGCTGGCCCTCCAGCGCTCGCTCGCCGCGGCGGACGGCAAGGCGCCCGCGTCGCCGCGGGAGGTGCTCGAATACGCCACCATCGAGGGGGCGCGGGCCAACGGCCTCGATCACAAGGTCGGGACACTCACCCCAGGCAAACAGGCCGACATCATCATGTTGCGCACCGGTCGACTCAACGTCACCCCGCTGAACGACCCCGTGACGGCGGTGGTGACCAGGATGGACACCAGCAACGTCGACACCGTGCTGATCGCCGGTAGGGTGCTCAAGCGCGGCGGCCGGCTGCTGCACGTGGACTGGGACGCGGTGATGCGGATGGCGCTGGAGGCCCGCGACCACGTGATCGACAAGTCCGGCTTCAAACTGCCGAAGATCTGACGGCGGCCCGGCCACCCTAGCCCCGCGCTCCGCCGAGGCCGACCAGTGCAGCCAGACCCAGCGCGCTGCGCGGCGCGTAGGCCACCCGCCAGATGCCGCCGTGCGCGGCGTTCGCCGCCTCGTCCTGCCACGGGTGCTCCCGCGGCGGCGAGGGCTGCCGCAGATCGTGCACAAGCAGCGCAGCCATCAGGGTGTTCGCCGTCCCCGGTTCGAACACCTCGACCCCGAACCGGTGGGCGCCGGCGTATGCGGCGGCCAGCGCGCGGTTCTTCATCACCGACCGGGTACGGGTCGGCGGAGCGACCGTCATGTTCACCGTCCGACCCTCGGCGCGCGCGACCGTCGCCCGCCAACGCTGCAGGCGCTTGGCCAGCGCGTAGTTCGGGCCTTGCTGGCCGACCAGGCTGTCGCAGATACCCGGGTCGGCCCCTGATGCGTAATTGCGCTCGAGCAGCCGCCCGCCGGATACCACCTTCAGCGGCCGGCGGATCACGCGCAGCTTGCTGCGGCCCTCGTACGCCTGGACGGACTGCTCGACCGCCGCGACCGGCACGGCGTACACCTCGGTGGGAGTGGCGAGGCACGATAGCGCGGCGTCAGGACGTTCGGCCAGCAGCCGGTCGGTGAGTGCGTCCACGGCCATGGCGACTCGCACGTGCGCGGCGCCGTCGGCATAGGCGTAGTTTCCCAGCACGAGGCGCCCGTCGACGCCGCCAAGCCACCGAATCAGTTCGGGTAGTTCGTTAATCAGATCGGCGCCGGCTCGCTCGACCAGCGGTCCGCCACCAGGGCGAGCCGGCAGGAGCATCCGGCCGGCGTAGCGGCGGGCCGTTTCGGTCAGCCTGTGCCAGATGCCCACTCGGGGCAGGTCGACCGCGACCACGTCGCCGCCCCACCGGAGTACGGACTGCACCGGACCCATCTCGGCGCCGGCTCCGAACGCGACGACGGTGATGTCCGACAGATCCAACCAGCCTGGGTTGGCCTGCACCCGCCCGATCGCGTCCGCGCACGACGGTTCGATGATCCCGGCGTCGACCCAGGCCGTCAGCTGCCGAGCAATCTGCTCTCCGCGCAGCCGGCGTCCACGGTAGGGCAGGACGAGTTCGCGGTCGGGCTCACCGCTGCCTGCGACGACCTCGGTATCGAACGGCGTCGCCGCCGGCGCTTGGTCCAGCGCTTTGCGCAGCCCGACCTCGGACTCCCCGCTCACGAATCGCATCCGGTCGTGCAGGGACGCCAGGCCGCCGGCGGCAATCGTCCGGGCCGCTTCGGCCGAGCTCAGCCCCGCCTCTACCAACCGTCGAAAATGCACCAGGTAGCCACGCCGCCAGTTGGTCTCGTGCTCGGCAGACCTCGCGCCGACCGGGTCCACGGCACGCAACGCGTCCGCAACAACCGCTCGGCCCAGCGCGGACGTGCTCCGTGTACCGTCCCCCGTTCGCGGGAACACGACTCCGGACTCAGCAGGCATGAGTCCACCCTACGAATCTTGCGACAATCCACAGCGTCGGACGCTGTGGATTGGTCGCAAGATCGCGTTACTAGATCATGCTACGGATTGCGTTCGCCGAGCCGCGGCTTGACCAGGAAGAGCCCCTGGTAACCGTGCACGGCCACCACGCCGCTCTTGAACCACGGGTAGTTGCTCCACGTCCCGAAGCCGAAGCCTGGGTTGTCGTTCGGCGGGTAGACGTCGAAGTACGCAACCTCGCTCAGCTCGCCGGCGGCGACGTTGCGGGTGTCGTAGATTCGCAACCCTGAGCTGTAGTTCGACTGAAATGCGTACCGGTTCTTCTGGTACAGGTTGTGGTGCGTCGACTGCGCCGGGTTCTCGAAGAATCCGATGTGCAACGGGTTGGTGAGATCGGCCAGGTCGAAGATGTCCACGCCCTGCGGCACCCGTGTCGTCGACTCGGTGGTGTGCAGGTAGTACCGGTGACCGTCCAGAAGCCAGCCTTGATGGCTGAAGCCCGAGTTGGGGTACCCAACGTTCGCCAGCATCACCATGTTGTCCTTGTCGGTGACGTCCGCGATGACCACCGTGTTGCCGGTCGTGCCCGGGTTCGGGCTGGAGTTCACGCAGATCTCGCGCCCGGTGAACCTGGTGTCGGGACCGTCGTAGATCACGCAATGGGCGTCGTGAACGTAGTCGTCGGCATCGAAGCAACCGGCGAAGGTCGGGTTCTTCGGATCCCTGATGTCGATGATGTGCATGCTCGAGATGCAGCCCTCAGTGTCATCGCGCTGGCCGACAGCGTAGGCGAAGCCGGTGTCCTCGTTGATGGCGATGTTGTGGGCGCGGAGGAAGCCGGTGTAGCGCGCATCCGCATCGAGGATCACCGGTGCGTCGGCGGCATCGAGGTCCCGGAGCCGGTTCAAGTCCAGCACCTGCATACCGTGGCCGGCTGATTCGGCGACGATGAATGCGTGGTCGGCGTACACCTTGATGTCGCGCCAGATCAGGTTGTTTGTGGCGGACGTGGGCAGGTGGGCGAGGAATACTGGCCGCTTCGGATCGGAGATGTCGACGATCGCCGTGCCGTTCTCGTTGCCCGCCAAGACGTATTCGACGCCGGTCTGAGGATCGGTCCAGCCCCACACATCGCTGCCGCGTCCGGTGCCCGTTGCGAATCCGCCAAGTAGCTCATTCGGTGGCAGGTACGAAAGCAGGTCGACGCCATCGCAGGGGAAGGCGCCGGATCCCAGCACGGGATGACCGTCGAACTCCGGCAAGTACGCGACTCCTTGCACACAGGGCGCGAATCGGTCGGGACGCTCTGACCAGGACGGGGCGGAACTGTTCGCCCCGGGGGTCACCGCCGGCACCTGCGCCTCCCACCCCGTCTTAGGGTCGTCCGGGGTGTCGTGTTTGCTCTGACCGTCTTCCTCGTCGTGGGCCAGCGCCGTGCCGCCGGCCAGGGTCATGGCCCCAACGAGCATGGCCACCAGCCAGGTTCGCAACCTCATCAGACCTCCTTGGTCCAAGAATCGGTCAGGCCGACCCAGCCGGCATCCGGGTAGCGCCACCCATCCCTGACCGATAGGGGATGCCCGACATACCAATCGCGATCTCCAGCCTTGTCAAGGCTCGATCACCAGTTGTGGCCCGTATCCTGCGAATGACCGAACTTCGATGAGGTACGTCGTACCGTTTGAGGAACGCAGCCAGTTGCGGTCGAACTGATCACGCCGGTAGACGTGGCGCACGTCGTCGTTTCGACGGTGTCGCCGGGTCGTTGGCGATAACGTCGCCGCCTCCAGTGAAGCCGGCGACCATGATGTTCTCGCTCGTTTTTTCATCGCCCCGCTCGGCCTCCCGGGCGCGCGAGCTCATGGCGGCGGCAGCGCGCTCGGCGGCTTGCGCATCACGCCGACCCCGCCGAACACCGCCTT
Organism: Jiangellaceae bacterium; assembly: GCA_035462225.1. Classification (GTDB taxonomy): domain Bacteria; phylum Actinomycetota; class Actinomycetes; order Jiangellales; family Jiangellaceae; genus JASLBX01. The sequence goes on from DATHUM010000072.1 coordinate 5,147, forward strand.
GCCGGTTACCCGCACAACGGGCGCACCGGCCGGCGGCTGCACGTCCTCGGCGTCACCGCCGAACCCGCCGAACACGCCGATTCCTTCCATGACGACCGTGACGTCGGGTGGCACGACGATGCTTACGCCACCGAAGACCGCCTTGGACTCGATCGTCACTTCCGCGGACTCGAGCCGGGCTTCTCGTAGATCGAGATCGACGCCACCGAACACCGCCTTGACCCGGTAGTGCGCTGGAACCACCCATTGGCCGCGCCGCGACACGCCGCCGAAGATGGCCTTGGCCACGCGTGAGGTCGGCGCTCCGCCCACCCGCTTGGAAACGTCCCGCTTCGGTGTCACCT
>DATHUM010000073.1:0-1771 GCA_035462225.1 Jiangellaceae bacterium
TGCACGAGCAGAACCCGATGCTCGGGTTGCGCGGCGTGCGGCTCGGCGTCGTGATCCCCGGGCTGGTCGCGATGCAAGTCCGCGCCGTAGCTGAGGCGGCCGCAGCCCGCGTCAGAGCCGGCGGCGACCCCCGACCGGAGATCATGGTCCCGCTGGTCGGCGCGGCGAGGGAGCTCGAGATCGTCCGCACGCAGATCGACAAAGTGCTCGCCGATGTCGCTACCGCGACCGGAGTCGACGTCCCCACCCAGATCGGCACGATGATCGAGCTGCCCCGAGCCGCCCTCACCGCCGGCGAGATCGCCGAGTCCGCTGACTTCTTCTCGTTCGGTACCAACGACCTGACGCAGACCGCCTGGGGCTTCTCCCGCGACGACGTCGAGGGCAGCTTCTTCCCCGCCTACCTCGACAACGGCATCTTCGCGGTGTCGCCGTTCGAGACGGTCGACGCCGGAGGAGTCGGCGAGCTCATCGAGATCGGCGTCACCCGTGGTCGCGCCGTCAGGCCGGACCTCAGCGTCGGCGTCTGCGGCGAGCACGGCGGGGACCCGGCCTCGATCCAGTTCTTCGACCGCGTGGGTCTGGACTACGTCTCCTGCTCGCCGTTCCGGGTTCCGGTGGCCAGGCTCGAAGCCGGACGCGCCGCCGTCACGACCGAACACGGGGGCAGCGACACCCGGTAGGAATCCCAGAATGGGACCTTCGGCCGCACGATTCCGGGACTGTCGGCCCTGAGGAGACACCCGGTTACAAGGCGACACTTGAAACTGGCACCCGTTGGCGAGGAGGTAGAGACCCGCGAACGCAGAGAAGAAGGGAAGCGGCGATCTAGCGATCGCGCGACCCGTCAGGGTAAGAACTGTGCATCTGCTGGAACGGACCTCCATCACCACCCACCGACGGGTGTCGATTTCTATATGCAGAGCCGTCCCATGACCTCGGGTCCAGCCGCAGGAGTTGGTGGGCATGACGCGACGACGAACAATCAGCTTCCCTGCCGTCGAGGTGGTCGCCGGCCCGGAGGTCCCGGAGACCGCGCGACTGAGAGCCAGCCGTAAGATCGCGGATCTCGCGCGGTATGTGAACGAGCCGGTTCTTCATGCTCGGGTACGGCTGACCCGATCCCACGACCCGGCGCAGACCCGGCCGGTCATCGCGCAGGGCAACCTGGACGTCAACGGGCGAGTGATACGCGCCCAGGTGGCCGCGCCGACCGCGCACGAGGCGATCGATCTCCTGGAGGCTCGGCTGCGGCGTCGGCTCGAGCGGATGGCGCGCGACTGGGAGGCCCGTCGCGGCAGCCGGCCGGTATCCGCGCCGCACGAATGGCGGCACATCAGCGAGCCGGCGCACCGGCCGGGCTATTACCCGCGGCCGGAATCCGAACGGCAGGTGGTGCGGCACAAGACCGTCGCGCCCGCCAAGGTCACCACGGATGAGGCAGCGCTCGACTTGGACCTGCTCGACTACGACTTCTACCTGTTCACCGACGCCGACACCGGTCAGGACTGCGTGATCTACCGCGCCGGGCCGACCGGCTACCGGCTGGCTCAGCTCGACCCCGACCCGGCACGCACGTTCGTGACCGCCGTGCCGCTCACCGTCAGCGAGCGGCCGGCGCCCGTGCTGACCGTGGCCGAGGCCAGAAAGCAACTGGACGCGACCGGACTGCCGTTCCTGTTCTTCGCAGAGCCCACCAGCGGCCGGGGACGGGTTCTCTATCGCAGGTACGACGGCCATTACGGACTCGTTCGTCCGGTGGAGTGATGAT
>DATHUM010000074.1:0-4849 GCA_035462225.1 Jiangellaceae bacterium
GCTGGTCAGAGTGGATTCGCTGACGAACCGGTTACCCCAGATGTTGTCGAGCAGTTCTTCCTTGGACACCACGCGGTCGCGGTGCTCGATGAGGTAGGCCAGCAGATCGAAAACCTGGGGTTCCACCGGCTCGGTGCGACCTGCCACCGTGAGCCGGTACACGGTGGTGTCCAGCTCACACTCCTCGAAGCGGTATCGCATCGGTGCCCCCGGCGGTCCGGCGATGGACTACCAGCCTAAGGGTGGCTCAGCCGTGGTTGGCAGATCACGCCGGACGCGACGCTCCCACCGCACCGTGGAAGCTTGGTGCAGTCCGCATCGACACCGTGGAAGCTCGGTGTCGCTATAGCGTCACCGTGGAAGCTTGGTGCACTCGCCGTCCGCACCGTGGAGGCTTGGTGCGCCCGTCCACCGCACCGTGGAAGCTCGGTGTCGAACTCGTGCAGGACGTTCGCGGGCCGGGTCGCTCATTTGCTGAGCGAGGCTCGGTGCACGCCGACTGGCACTGCGGATGTTCCACCCCTGGTCAGATGTCGACCGACGGTGCGGCACGCCGACCCAACGCTGGTCTCCCCGCTGACGGCTACATCATCGTCGGGCTATCACCAACGTCCTGCACCGGCAACCGTCAGTCCGCTGTGTTGACCGCTTCGGCCACGGTGACCGTCTCTGGAGGTCCTTCGAGGCGCCGGTAGCGCATCAGGATCACACCTGCCGGGAACGATCTCGGCGGCTCGACCAACGCGAAGCGGGTGGCTGCTGTGCCGTCCGGGAACAGCTTCTTTCCCTTCCCGAGAACGACCGGACACACCCACAGATTCACCCGGTCGACCAGGCCTTCGCGGAACAGCGTCTGTAGCAGGTTCCCGCTGCCCCAGATGTGGATCTGCCGATGGCGCTCGCGCAATTCGGGCACCTGGGTGGCCGCGTCGGATATCTGGGTGCTGGTGTCCCAGGACAGCTCTGGCGTGCCGCGCGAGGCTACGTACTTGGGCACCCGGTCGAAGGCCCGCCCGATCTGGTCTGGCTTGCCCGGCCAGTACGCACGGAAGATGTCGTACGTCGTGCGTCCCAGCAGCAGCGCGTCGGACGCCTGGACATCCGCGTCCACCTGTTCCCCGGACTCCGAATCCCAATAAGGACGCTCCCATCCGGCGTACTCGAAGTCCCCGTCCTGCACGGTGGGGCCACCGTTGGCCTGGATCACGCCGTCGAGCGTGATGTTCATATTGACGTGCAGCTCACCCATCGCGATCTCCTCACTATCCTCTTGGTGTCCCTTCGGATCGCCGTCCGTTAGCGGCGGACTCGATAGCGCAGATGCAGCACTCGGTCGCCCTGGATCACCACGTGCGGGTCCTCGAGCAGATGCTGGGCGTCGACCGGCCCGAAGTACCGCTTGCCCGAGCCGAAGACCACCGGCGCGACGTCCATCGCCACTTCGTCGACCAGGCCGAGGGCGAGTGCCTGCCCGCCGACGTCACCGGCCGCCACGGCGACGGTGCGCTCGCCGGCGAGTTCCTTGGCCTTCGCTATCGCCTGGGCCACGTCGTCGACGAAGTGGTACGACGCTTCAGGGTGCCACCCGTCCGGCTTGGGGCGGTGTGAGACCACGACCACGTGGTCCCCGGCCGGCGGCTTGCCCTCCCAGCCGTTGGTGATGTCGAACAGGTGACGTCCGATCACCATCGACCCGATCGCGTCCCACGCCGGCCGCACGTAGTCGTACGAGGCCTGTGAGATCTTCATCCCGCCTGGCGCCGGGTCGGCCATCTCGCCGGGGACGAGGGCGTGGTCGCCATTGAAGTACCACTCGAACAGCGGACCGACGTCGTCATGGTCATCGGCGATGAAGCCGTCGACCGATACCACGTTGTGCATCACGACTGTGCTCATCGAATCTCCTAGCTGTTCCGAGGGCCTTGACCTTGCGCTTGTCAGGTTTGCTTGTTGCTGAAGGTCCATCCAGTCATCCGCGACGCACCTCGTAGCGCAGATGCAGCACGCCGGGTGCCTGCAACGTTCGGACCAGGTCGAGCTCGATGTGTTCGGGCGGGAGGCCCTCGAACAGACGCCGGCCCTCACCGAGCAGCACGGGCATGAGCTGAATCTCGAGAACATCCAATACCCCGGCCTTCAGGCACTCCTGCGCGGTGTAAGCGCCGTGCAGCATGACGTCTCGATCGCCTGCGGCCGCCTTTGCCTGCTCCACGCACGCCACGATGCCCTCGGTCACGAAGTGAACCCGTTCGTAGCGATTGTCGGCCGGAGCGGTGTGCGTCGGGACGAAGATCGGCACGCCGTCGTGATGATCGCCGCCCCAGTAGTCGGCGAACTCGCCGGTCCGCCGGCCGGTGATGACCGCACCGGTCGCCATCGCCTCATCGAAGACGATCTGGCTATTGCCGTCACTCGGCCGGTAGCCGCCGCCGCCGCCGCCGGGTTCTCCGTCGCTGAGCCACTCCATCAACCGCATGCCGCCAACTCCGGCCGGGTTCTCCTTGCTGTCGTCCGGCCCGGTAATGAATCCGTCCAGGGACATCGCCATATACAGGATCACGCTAGACATGCCTACTCCAGAAGCATCGGATCAGATGAATGCGCTCGACGCTAGCGACAAGAGGCTGGGATTCGAATCGGCAATGTCACCGGTCTGCTGAATTACGCAAATCTGTGCAAGTCGGACGGCGGACTGCCGAAAAGGTTCGACCACTGGGGCGGCGATCACAACGGCAGCTTTGGCTGGCGCTCGAATTTCTCGCCGTACCGCCGTCATTACTCGTGCCATGCTTGTGCTGTGGTCGATCTAGCTGAGCCGGATGTCGAGCAAGAGGTGATCGCCGCGCTGCGCCAGCGTGGTGCTCGCTTCGGGTTTGTCTTCGGCAGTCAGGCTCGAGGCGATCAGCGTCCCGATTCCGATCTCGACGTGGCAGCGTGGTGGCCGGGTGACCCGCCGTCCTCGTACGACGTTCCGCTGCCTAGCGGCGTTGATCTGCTGGTACTCAACCAGGCTCCGCTCGAACTGGCTGGGCGCGTTGCGGTCGAGGGTCGGCTGCTGTTCGACGACGACCAGGTGGCGCGGGTGCGGTGGACCGCGATGACGCGGAAGATCTACTTCGACGAACTGCCACGGCTTACGCGAGCCCACCGCGAGTTCGCGGAAAGTATCCGCCGTCGTGGATGAGGTTCGAGTCCTCCGCCTGTTGCGATCGGTGGCGGACGACGTGAGCGTGCTGCGCAGCGAGGCGGACGCCAAGGATGAGCGGCGAGCCGACCAGATGTGGCTACGTGGTGTGAAGTACGCGTTCATCTCAGCCATTGAGGCGTGCATCGATGTGGCTCAGCATGTCTGCTCGTCCGAGGGCTGGGGTCCGCCTCGAGACAACGGTGACGCCCTGCTTGAGTGCCGCGAAGCAGTCCTGCAGAATCCACTGGCGGTGCGCTCCGATGTCGGGCTAACGTCCGACCTTTCATGAGCGTCGAGTGTTGAAGCCTGGTGACCACATGCAGCTGATCCCGCACAGCCCGACCGACGGCGTATATCCGGCCACCGGCGACTACATACATGCGATGGAAGTCCGCGGCGCCCAGCGGTTGCTCTTCGTCGCAGGAACCGTAGGCCTGGATCAGGGCGGGACGCCCGGCTCGACGCTCGACGAGCAACTGGCCTTGATCTGGTCGAACATCCGCACCATTCTCGCGTCGGCCGATATGACCGTGGACAACATCGTCCGGCTGACTAGCTATCTACGAGACGCTTCCTATGCCGAAGCGAATGCGGCCGCGCGGGCAGCGGCGCTCAACGGCCGGGTCGTGCCAACGACCGCGATCGTCGCCGAGACGCTTGTCAGCGACTGGCTGGTCGAGATCGAAGTGATCGCCGCAGGCTAAAGAGCACTGCATCAGTCGACTCGTGGGCCGCTCGCTCATGGACGGTTGATCGGCGGGGCGAGCCGTCGACTACCCGCGAGTGTACGTGCGCGACCGCCGGCGCAGCACCAGCACGGTGGCAAGGACGAACACCGCGGTGAAGCCCGCGAGTACCAGCCAGCCGCTGGCGGCCGGGCCGTCGAAGGCGTCCGCGAATCCGGCCATGCCCGTCCCTCCGAGTTCGTCGAGGTCCAGTCCGCTGCCGAGCGCCTCGAAGGCGTGCCGGTTTGCCATGGCCGCGCTGATGCCCTGCCCGAGCGAGGCCATTTCTGGCACAGGGACCACGGCGCCGGCGAACAGCACCTGGGGGAAGCACAGCATCGGCAGCGCGAGCGCGGCTTGGGCGGTATTCGACACGGCGGCCGACGCGAGCAAACCGAGCGCGAGCGCCGACACGGCCTCGATCACGATCGTCACAAGGAGCAACCCGTAAACGTCCAAGCCCACGGCGGGTAGCCGGTCGAGGGCACGAAGGACGCCGAGCAGCAGAACGCTCACCGCGGTCAGCACCGGCAGCAAGACACCGATCTTCGACGCGACATAGGAGCCGACACTGACACCGGCGAAACGTTCGCGCCGGAAGACGGCCTGCTCGCCGACGATCTGCAACAGCCCGTAGGTCAGGCCGAAGAAGAAGCCCGCGAACGCGATCCAGAACACGACCTGCACGGGTCCGAGGCCGGCCGCGGTCGCCGCATCGAAGGCGCCGCGGGCGAACAGCGTCGCCATCATCGCCGTGACGAGCACCGGTGAGCCGAGCAGCACAGCCAGCGTGAGCCGGTTGCGGACGAGCACTTCGGCGTTTCGGCGGGTGAGCAACCACCATTGCCGTACGGCGCCAGGCCCGTGCGGAGGTCGTGGCGTTTCCGTGCGAGGCGGCGGCACCATGACCGGATCACGCTGCGCTTCGAACTGCTCG
>DATHUM010000075.1:0-4346 GCA_035462225.1 Jiangellaceae bacterium
ATCCGGCCGGCGAGGGTGAAGATCCAGGCCCGCTGGGCCAGCCCGTTCTCTTCGTCGGCAGCGGTGAGCACCGCGAGCTGGTTGTACTGGTTCCACGCGACGTCGATGGCAGAACCGGTGACATCGATATGGTCGATGGACCGCAGGTTCTCGACGCGGACGTCGTACGGGTAGTCGTCCCGCACGATGACCCCCTCGTACACCGCGCTGTCGGCCACGAGCGCGATCCGTGCGCCGTCCGCAGCCACTGCCACCGCGTCGAGGCGGCGCCCGTCGAGGCCACTGATCGGGACGACCGCCTGTTCGCTCACCGGCGAAGAGACGATCAATCTGGAGGATTGCTCGTTGCCTTCGATGGCCCAGGCCAGCCCGGTGAGATCGACAGACGGTGAACGAAGCAGCTGGCCCTGGGCGATGATCTCCACGTTGGCGTCGGCCGCCAACTCGCTCCACTTGAGTGTCGTGCGGCCCTCGTCGACCACGACCGCGCTGCTCATCGCGGGGTCGACCGCGACCTCCTCCACCCCCGGGTGCTGGCTGAGAGGGCCGACGACAGGTGTCGGAACTCGATTGTCGTCGAGCAGGACGACACCGGCGTCCGTGACGGCGAACAGCAACAGCGCCCGACTGCTCGCAGGGTTCGAATCGGGGAAGCTCCGAGTCGACGCCTCGTCCAGCAAGACCTGCCCCCCGTGCACGTTGACCTGCTCGACTTCAGGCAGCTGGCCCAACGTCCACGCCAGCTGTACGACCATCTGCTGGCGCTGCGATCCGCTTGCCGACAAGGCGTCGTCGGTGAGCTTGACGTCCGCCGCCCCATTAGTGACCGCGACGGCATCGACGGCGAGCCGCGTCTGCTCAGGGAACGCGGTCTGCACGGCGAGTTCCAGACGTTCCGAGGGGCCCTCCAGCAGTTTCTGAGCCAGCAGCGTCGCTACCGGTCCGCGCACCGGCAAGTAGACGGTGTCCGGCACCAGGGCCTGGAATCCGGGCTCGTAGAAGAACAGGTCGTGGGCGGCGAACTCCTCGTTGAAATCGGCATCCCTGATGATCAACCCCGGCGGCGGGTTGGCGATTCGCCACTCACCGTCCACTTCCTCCAGCAGCACGCCGTGTTCCTGAACGGTGCCGGATTCGGCCTTTGCGAACTCACGCTGGCCATCCACGGTGGCCCACACGTTGACCTGCACCCGCACCCGATTCTCGGCCACCTCCTGGGTGGTGGGTTCGGCCCAGTAGACGGTGGTGAAGTCGTCCGGATCCCACTCCCGCGCCGCCGCGCTCGTCAGGTACTCCCGCGCGGTCTCGTAGTTGGCCTCGTAGAAGTTCATCGCCTCCAAGAAGCCGTCGACGATCTGCTCGGGGGTCTGCCCGGGTTCCGGGCCCTGGACCTCGCCACCGACGTAGGGTGCGGCCCGCCCGGCGCTGTCGATATCCTCGTGCGCGATCACCTGCCCGGACGTCGGGATGCCGGCACAGCCGGCCAGCACCGACGCGGCCAGCGCCGCCAGCGCAGCGCCGAGTACCGGCCTACCCACCGGGCACCTCCGCCGGTTCGTCGTCGGCCACCCTGCGGTACGGGCCACCAACACTGGAGAGTCTCGCGTCCGCTCCGGCGTCCTCGGGCATCAGCGGAAGCGGCGAGGAGGTCAGATCGGCCTCGACGTGCACCGGCAAGGTGAGGCGGAACTGTGAACCCAGGCCCGGTTCGCCCCAGGCCTGCAACCAGCCCCCATGGAGCCGGGCGTCCTCGAGTGAGATCGCGAGCCCGAGGCCGGTCCCTCCGGTGCTGCGGGCGCGAGCCGGGTCCGCCCGCCAGAATCGGTGGAACGCCAGGGACGACTCACCCGGCTTGAGGCCGACGCCGTAGTCGCGCACCGCCACGGCGACGGCATCGTCCCCGGCGGCCACCCTGACCACCACGTCGCGTCCCTCCCCATGCTCGATCGCGTTGACGACGAGGTTGCGCAGCACCCGCTCGATTCGGCGGCGGTCGAACTCGGCGACGCACGGTTCGGCCGGAGCGTCGACTCGCACCGCCGAGCCCTTGCGCACCGCGAGCGGTTCAACGGCGTCGGCGACCTGGAAGACCATGTCGCGGATATCGCCGGACTCGGCGTTCAGCACGGCGGCGCCGGCGTCGAAGCGGCTTATCTCGAGTAGATCGGCGAGCAATGCCTCGAAGCGGTCCAGCTGGGCCTGCAAGAGCTCGGCCGCCCGCTGGACCTCGGGCTCGAACTGCTCGCGCGACTCGTGCAGCACATCGGCCGCCATCCGGACGGTCGTCAACGGCGTGCGCAGCTCGTGGGAGACATCGGAGACGAACTGCTGCTGCACCCGCGACAGCTCCTCTAGTTCGCTGATCTTGTGTTGCAGGCTGCCGGCCATCTGGTTGAAGCTGCTCGCCAGTCGCGCGATGTCATCGCGCCCGCGGACCGCCATGCGTTCGGACAGCTTCCCCGCGGAGAACCGAGCTGCGATCTTCGCCGCCATCCGAACGGGGGTGACAACCTGGCGGGTGACGAGCCACGCCACCGCCGCGAGCAGCAACACCAGCAGCAGCCCCGCCGTCGCGAGCGCAGTCCACACCACACTGAGCATCTGGGCCTGCTCAGTGAGCGGGAACAAGTAGTACAAGCCGTACTGCTCGTCTGCGGTGAAGACCCTGCCGCCCACCGCGATGGCCGGTTCGCCGGTGTCGCGGTCGGCTCGCTGAATCTCGGTGTACGTCCAGAACAGCTGAAGCTCTTCGCCGACCCTTTCACGCAGGTCCTCGGGCACACTGTCGGCAATGACGGTGCCCGGCGACTTCAGTGGGGTCGCCCCGTCACGGATTAGTACGACGGCGGGTCCGTCCTCCCCGCCGAGCGCCGCCTGATCGCCGACTATCTGGCGGAACACGCCGCGATCGCCGGCCTCGGCCGCCTCGAGCTGCTGCTGAACCGTGTCCAACCCCGCGGCCGCGTATGCGAGCGCAGAGTCCCTCTTCTGCTCCAGCAGCCCGTCGGTGATCTGCCGCATCAACGTGATGCCCAGCAAGGAAACAACCGCCACGGACAGGGCCAGGGTGGCGGAGATGACGCGCAGCTGGATCGACCGCTGCCAGGTGGCCGTCAGCCGGTTCCACCAGCGCAGTACGGTCGCACCGCCGGCGGTCAGCAGACTGATCAGCCGCGGGGGCGAGCTGCCCGGGCGGGGTTCCGGCGCGGCAGCCTCAGCCACGTCAGGCAGGACCCGCCTTGTAACCGACGCCGCGGACCGTCACGACGACCTCCGGGTTCTCCGGGTCGCGCTCGACCTTCGACCGCAGCCGCTGGACGTGCACGTTGACCAGCCGGGTGTCGGCCGCGTGCCGGTAACCCCACACCTTCTCGAGCAGTTCCTCGCGGCTGAACACCTGCCACGGCTTGCGGGCCAGACAGGCGAGCAGATCGAACTCGAGCGGGGTCAGCCCGATCGAGACGCCGTCGCGCTTGACCGAGTGGCCGGCGACGTCGATGATCAGGTCGCCGACCTGGAGGGTCTCCGGCTTCGGATCGTCCGTACGCCGCAACCGGGCCCGCACCCGCGCGACCAGCTCCTTGGGCTTGAACGGCTTGACGACGTAGTCGTCGGCACCTGACTCAAGGCCGACGACGATGTCGACCGTGTCGCTCTTCGCCGTCAGCATCACGATGGGGACGCCGGATTCGGCCCGGATCTCCTTGCACACGTCGATGCCGTCCTTGCCGGGCAGCATCAGATCGAGAAGCACGAGGTCGGGCTTGAAGTCGCGGAACACCGGGAGCACGTCGTCGCCACGGGCCACGGTCTTGAACTCGTAACCTTCGTTGCGCAGGACGATACCGAGCATCTCGGCCAGCGCGGTGTCGTCGTCGACGATGAGAACGCGTCCCTTCATGGCCATTATCGTGACACTGTTGCGGCCAAACTGTGAAAACAAGTTGTGGACGAACGCCTGGACGGGGCGTGGTGAGCTGGTCACCTGCACCGTCGAATGCACCGTGGGCAGCGCCGTGAAACGATGAGACGGCCAGATGACCAGCAGGAAGGGCAAGGCTAGATGTCCGACATGTCGGAACGGAACCGACGGGACGACGGCACCGGCGACGACGTGCACCGCGACGGCGAGCCCAGCCCCCCGTACCCTGGCTGGTCGTCCGAACAGCCCCCAGCCGAAGGCTGGACCGCGCCGGGGCAGCAGTCCGCGTGGACCGGCCAGCAATCCGGGTGGACCGCGCCGGCAGGGCAGGAGGGCCGGTCGGCGCCCGGCCAGCAGTCCCCGGAGTCGCAGCCACCCGGCCGGCAATCCGAGTGGACCGCCCCCGGCGGGCAGTCGGGCGGGC
>DATHUM010000076.1:0-5530 GCA_035462225.1 Jiangellaceae bacterium
CGCCGGGCTGCGGGTGCCGCGAGGCAGGGCGGCGACGACTGACAGCGCCGATGCCGCGTTCCTCGAGCAGGTCGGCCAGGTCGTCGTCAAACCGGCTCGGGGTGAACAGGGCCGCGGCGTCAGCGTCGCCGTCACCGATGCCGACGCACTCACAAAGGCCGTCGAACTGGCCCGCACCTTTTGCCCGGACGTGCTGATCGAGGAGTGTGTCGAGGGAGACGACCTGCGCATCGTGGTGATCGGGCACGAGGTCGTCGCCGCGGCGATCCGCCGCCCCGCCACGATCATCGGCACCGGCCGGCATACGGTGCGCGAGCTCATCATGGCCCACAGCCGCCGGCGTGAGGCTGCCACAGCGGGCGAGTCCACCGTCCCGCTCGACGAAACCACGATCGAGACAGTCCGCGCCGCGGGCCACGAGCTCGACGACGTGCTGCCCGAGGGGATGGAGCTGCGGGTGCGGCACACGGCCAACCTGCACACCGGGGGCACGATCCACGATGTCACCGCCGGGCTCCACCCGGCGCTGGCCGAGGCGGCCGTCACCGCCAGCCGGGCACTCGACGTTCCGGTGACCGGCATCGACTTGATCGTGCCGGACGTCTCCGGGCCCGACTACGTGTTCATCGAGGCCAACGAGCGGCCCGGCTTGGCCAACCACGAACCCCAACCCACTGCCGAGCGCTTCGTTGACCTGCTGTTTCCGGCGACCCGCGCCGCGCCCCGCCCGTGGCGCCCGGCCCCACCCAGCTCCACCACCTCTCGTTGATCATGCAATAGTGGGGCGACACGCCGAAATGCCCAAGTCGGGCCTTCTCTGCTGCGACCGGCGTGTCACCCGCGTTTGCATGATCGACAAGGTGGGCTGAGACAGTTGGACGCATGAAGCGGTTGGACATCGACGAGGAGTACCTGCAAGAGATCCTGCTCGAGCTGCTCCGCACCCCTAGCCCGTCGGGACGCACCGATGCGGTCATGCAGATCATCGGCGACCACCTCGATGCGTTGGGGCTGCCCGTCAGCGTCACCCGACGCGGGGTGATTCGGGCCACCCTCGCCGGCCGGCGACACGACTCCAGCCGAGCCGTCGTCGTGCACGCCGACACCATCGGCGCCATGGTCAAGCGGCTCAAGCCGGACGGCCGGCTCGAAGTCGTCCCCGTCGGAACCCACAGCGCCCGGTTTGCCGAGGGTGCGCACGTGACCGTCTTTCCCGACGATCTCACGCAGTTCTTCACCGGAACCGTGCTACCCCTGATGTCCAGCGGGCACAACTTCGGCGAGGCGGTCGACACTCAAGGGGTTGGCTGGCACCACGTCGAGATCAGGTTGGACGAGAAGGTCTCGAACGCAGCCGACGTGGCCGCGCTCGGGATCCAGGTCGGCGATTTCGTCGCGCTCGACGCAGCACCGCAGATAACCCCGAGCCGTTTCGTCAAGTCCCGCCATCTCGACGACAAGGCCGGCCTGGCCGCGTGCCTCGCCGCTGTCAAAGCGCTCACGGAGGCGGCAGTCCCGCTCGGCGTCACCGCCTACCTGCTCGTGACGATCGGCGAGGAGGTGGGCATGGGTGCCACCCACGGCCTGGACGACACGGTGGCCGAACTCGTCGCAGTCGACAACGCCGTCGTCTCAGCAGGCCAGGCGTCTCAGGAGGACACCATCAACATCGGGATGCTCGACTCCACCGGGCCGTTCGATTACCACCTGACCCGGCGGCTGATCAGGATCTGCCAGGAGTACGACTTGCCCTACCGACGCGACATCTACCGCTTCTACCGATCCGATGCCGCACCGGCGATCGAGTCCGGGCTCGAGTGCCGCACGGCGCTGCTCGGCTTCGGCGTGGAGTCCAGCCACGGGCACGAGCGGACCCATCTGGACGGCCTGCGCGGGCTGGCCGAGCTGCTCACCCTCTACCTGCAGAGCCCGCTGACGTTCGAGGAGTGGGACGAGACACCCACCGGGACGCTGCAGGACTTCCCGAGCCACAGCGTCCAGCCGGCCGAACCAGAGCCGGAGCATTACGCCGACGGCCGCTACGCCTAGCACTCCTGCTGATCATGCAAAAGTGGGGCGACACGCCGCAAAGACCAGACGCTGCCACGACATTTCACGCGTTCGGGCGTGTCGGCCCACTTTTGCATGATCAGCGCGGTCAGGAGTTCTTCTCGCGCTTTTTGGCCTCGGCGATCTCTTGCTTGGCGCGGGTGGCGTAGATGTCGATGTATTGCTGGCCGGACAACTGCATCAGTGCATACATGATCTCGTCCGTGACGGCCCGCAGTACGTAGCGGTCGCTCTCCATGCCGTAGTAACGGCTGAAGTCCAGCGGCTTGCCGAATCTGACTCCTGGCCGGCGCACCTTCGGGATGATCCGGCCCGGAGGCTGCATCTCGAACGTGCCGATCATGGCAACGGGAACCACCGGTGCCCTGGCTTCGAGTGCCATCCTGGCCACACCCGTTCGCCCGCGGTACAACCGTCCGTCCGGTGACCTGGTGCCTTCCGGATAGATCCCGAGCAGATCGCCCCGCTCGAGGATCTTCAGTCCAGTACGCAGCGCCGCCTCGCTGGCCTTGCCGCCGGACCGGTCGATGGGCACGTTGCCGGTGCCGCCGAAGAAGATCCGCTTCAACCATCCCTTGACGCCACGCCCGGTGAAATAGTCGCTCTTGGCGAGGAAGACCACCTTGCGCTCCACGACGAGCGGCATGAACAGCGAGTCGACGACGGTTAGGTGGTTACCGGCGATGATCGCTGGGCCGGTGGCCGGGACATTCTCGGCACCCTCGACCCACGGACGGTAGACGACCAGCAGGATCGGCCCAAGAAGCACGCGCTTGAGCAACCAGTAGAGCACGGCCGAACATTACCTCGCCGATGCCCGGTTACCCGAGAGCCGGGCCTTTCATGCGACGATGCGATGGACATTCTCGACGGGAGAGGAGGCGTGGGTGTCCCGCGACGACGACCAGATCTGGGCAGAACTCGTCGAATCCTTTCACGCCTCCCCCGAGGACGAGACCCGCCAGTGGCCCGCCGCCGAGAACGTCGACCCCGAGGTGCCGAACGCCTCCGACGACAAGCAAGACGAACCGGGAGCGCCGGCGAGCCGGCACACCGCGGAGGAGAAGGCCGGGGCATCCGTTCAAGACACCGACGAGCATTTCGTCCCTCCGCCTCCCCCACCATTGCCGAGCACCGATCTCATCACCCGGGCCGCGTGGGCCAGCGTCCTCGGTGTCCCGATTTTGCTGACCCTGGTCGTTCTGCTCCGGATCTCGGTGAGCGGTTGGATCGCTGCGCTGTGCGCGGGCGCGTTCATCGGGGGTTTCGTCGTCCTGGTCGCCCGTCTGCGGGGTCACGACCCGTACGATCCGGACGATGGAGCAGTCGTCTAGGAGGGGTACGTGAACACCAGTGAGACGGTCGAGCTCACCGGGCACTTGATCGACACCGGGCAGCTGTCCCGGATTCTCGACGACATCGGCGAGTACGGCGGCCGGTTCACCATCGACCGGTTCGACGTCGGCCACGCCGCCACCGACGAGTCGCACGCCGTGCTGACCGTGTCCGCCGCCGACTCGTCCGATCTCGCGCGGTTGCTCATGCGGCTGCAGACCCATGGCGTGAACCTCGTCCATCCCGGCGAAGCGACGATCCGCGAGGTCACCCAGGACGGCGTGTTCCCTGAGGACTTCTACTCCACCACCAACCTCGACACGACCGTGCGGATCAGCTCGAAGTGGATCGAGGTCGAGCAACCCGAGATGGACTGCGGATTGCTGGTGTGGGACGACTCCGGCCGCACGCGCGTGCGGACCATCCCAGTCAGCGAGGTCAAGCTCGGTGACCGGGTCGTGTGCGGAGCTTCCGGCGTGCGAGTCCGGCCCGTCGCTCCACCCACCACAGGACCGACGGCCGGGCAGGTATTCGAGTTCATGCAGTCCGATGTCTCATCGGAGAAGCCGCAGGCCCTGCTGGTGCGCCAGATCGCCGAGCAGATGCGCGCGGTAGAAGACGCCGGTGAGCGAATTCTCTGGGTGTGCGGGCCGGCCGTCGTGCACACCGGCGCCGCACCGGCGATGGTCGCGCTCGTTCGGGCCGGCTACGTCGACGTGCTGTTCGGGGGCAACGCCATCGCTACCCACGACATCGAGGCCGCGCTGTACGGGACGTCCCTTGGCGTCGACCTGGCGAGGGGACGCGGCGTCGAGCACGGCCATGAGCACCACATCCGGGCGATCAATCGGATCCGGGCCTGCGGCTCGATCCGGGCGGCCGTCGACCAGGGCGTGTTGACCGGTGGCGTGATGCATGCCCTGGTCACCGCCGGTAAGGATTTCGTGCTGGTGGGCTCCCCGCGCGACGA
This sequence comes from Jiangellaceae bacterium, assembly GCA_035462225.1. Taxonomy (GTDB): domain Bacteria; phylum Actinomycetota; class Actinomycetes; order Jiangellales; family Jiangellaceae; genus JASLBX01. The sequence continues at coordinate 4,376 of DATHUM010000076.1, forward strand.
CGGGCCCTTGCCGGACGTGTACACCGACGTCATCGAGGGTCAGCGAGCAATGCGGGCGGCCCTACCGAATGTCGGGTTCGCGATCATGGTTGCCACCATGCTGCATTCGGTGGCCACCGGGAACCTGCTGCCCGCCTCCGTTCCACTGGTGTGCGTCGACATCAACCCGGCGACCGTCACGAAGCTGGCCGACCGCGGGTCGTCGCAGGCCAGGGGTGTGGTGACCGACGTCGGGCTGTTCCTCGAGCAGTTGTCGCTCGAGCTGGTGCCCGATTACCGGTCAGCGCGCTTTTAGGTCCGCGACCGGCGGTATCTCGAGGTCTGCCACAACCGGCCGGTGATCACTGGCCGCCTCCGCTTCGGGTCCGTCGGCGACCCAGCAGGCCTGGACCACCGCCGGTCCCCGGACGAACACCCCGTCGATCCGCCGCTGCGGGTTGCGTGCGCTGAATGTCGGCGCGTTTCCCTCCGCTCCCGCGTCGGTGAACTCGACCGCGAGCGCTTGCCAGGTGGGCATGCCGGGCGACTCGTTGATGTCGCCGGCCAGGATCGTCACCGGCGATTCGTACCGGTTCACCAGGCCCACGATCTCGCGCCGGTGACGGAGCCGCTCGTCGGCGTCAAGTCCGAAGTGGACGCTCGCGACGGTGCACCAGGCGCCGGCCTTGTGGATCCTGGCCGCGACCAAACCGCGACGGATCTGACGTGGGGTACGACTCAGCCGGTATTCGATCACGTTCGAGACGTCGACCCGATGGGCGGCGAGCATGGCCACCCCGTTGGCGGTCCGTCCCCCGCCCACGTAGAGCAGCCCGGCCTCCCGGGCCAGCGCCGCATTCTTCGATCTCCACCGGAAGAACCGGGGAGCCTCTTGTACGCAAACCACATCTGCGTCGAGCTCGCGGAGCACCCGGATGGCGGCCGGCCGCTCGTCGCGTAGCGACCGCACGTTGTATGCCACAACCCTGAGCTTGACCACGACTGCCGAGCCTAACCCCCCGCGTTGATCATGCAAAAGTGGGGCGACACGCCGGTCACGGTGGGCGGCGACCGTACAGCGAAGCCCGACATTTCGGCGTGTCGCCCCACTTTTGCATGATCAACGCGGGGGGTTAGGCTCGGCAGTCGTGGTCAAGCTCAGGGTTGTGGCATACA